>NZ_JBQFPV010000037.1:0-586 GCF_056536565.1 Ruegeria sp. CK3 | reverse complement strand
TCATCTCGGCTGACACGGTATTCCTCGCGGCTGTTCTTGGGGATCTGGGTAATGAGGGCCATTAGCGACCCTCGCCGTAGTAAAGGGTTGCTACGATGCGTGCAGCGGCTTCTGAGAGGCCGTGCTTGCGACGAAGAGTGGATACTTGCAGGTCAACGGTCCTCATGCCGCCACCCCGCGCTCTTCAACCAACTCGATTTTGCCGACGAGGAAGTAGATGCCGAACCGCTCGCGCCCGGTTTCCGGGTCGTTGTTGTAAAGCTTGCACCCTATGTTAACGCCGTCATCGCGCCGCAGGGGCGGCAGCACCTTGTCTGACAGACGACAGTAGCTGGCTGCGTACAATGGAGACCGCATCAGGACCTCTAGAACTTGGCGCTTGTGTTTGGACGCGTAGATTTCGCGTAGTTCCTGACCCGGATCGGTGACCCGATAGAGGGCAGGAGTCTTCAGGTTTGGAAGGTCTGCCCAGCGATACACGCGCAGTGCGTTCGAGGGTGGAAGTTCAGTTTGGATTGTTAGGTTTTGTTCGAAAGTATTCATCTATTGCCTTTCTTTAATTGAAAGACATCGGGCTTTCGGCTAT
>NZ_JBQFPV010000036.1:0-728 GCF_056536565.1 Ruegeria sp. CK3 | reverse complement strand
AATCAGGTGGCGGGCTCAGCGAACTGTTGAATTGGGCAGAGTCCGGGCATGATTTGACCCTTGCCGATCATATGCGACACTTCGATTCCGACGAGCGTTGCCGCTGCTGAAGCGAAGGCCTTGAACCCCAGCATAGGCCGCGTGCGTCTCTTGATGAAACGGTGGTCCTGTTCCACGATATTATTCGAGTATTTCCGCCTCACGATCTCAATTGGGATCGGACAGCCAAAGCCTTTGAGCAATTTGTTGATTGCCTTGATGCCGGTGGTGTTGGCACCGCTCTTGTCGATAACAATCTTCCTCGGCAATAAATTGATCTCCAACATCCTGGCGAAGAACTTGGTGGCGGCTGGTTTGTTGCGACGCAGTGAAAGCCTGAATTCAAGGGGCTTGCCGTGCTTGTCAACAGGTCGATAGAGTCAAACTCACGCGCCTTTAACTCTGATGTAAGTTTCGTCCATTCTCCACGAACGATTACATGGCCCGTTGCGGCGACGTGCTGCCTAAGCGATTGCACCAGAATACCGTGTTGCCCTTCGGTTTAGAGAGGTATGGACCATTGAAACACGGCACTCGGCCATGATTTCTTACAGATCCCGGAAAGAGACACTGTATCGGTCATAGATAAACACCGCGAACAGGATCACAGCCTTCGGATATTGCGTGCCTTCGAAGGAAACCATGAACTGACTGTCGACGGGTTTTACCGAACGCCACTCACCCGCAGC
>NZ_JBQFPV010000035.1:0-764 GCF_056536565.1 Ruegeria sp. CK3 | reverse complement strand
GGATGTGTCGCAAACTCTGAGGTATAGTTGACGAGCCTGGGTGATCTGAGTTTTTTGTACTAGTCGATTAATTTTCGAACAGGTTATTTGAGCATGATCTCGTTAAAGGGCTGTCATTTCCCTAAGGATGCAGTTTTGTACGCTGTTTACTTCTATCTGCGGTACACGGTGTCCTATCGTGACTTGGAAGAGATCATGGCTGAGCGCGGTGTGCGAGTTGATCATGCCACATTGAATAGGTGGGTTGTGAAATACTCGCCGATCGTCGCTGCTCGTGCGCAGTCAAAGAAGCGTCCAACACTGAGTTCATGGCGCATGGACGAGACCTATATTCGTGTTCGCGGCAATTGGGTGTACCTCTATCGGGCCGTCGACAAAGCTGGGAATACTCTTGATTTCATGCTGTCTGAGCGCAGGAACCGTCCAGCAGCAGCAAGGTTCTTTGGCAAAGCGCTATCGACGAATGGAATCCCGAGCAAGATCGTCATCGACAAAAGCGGCGCCAACGCGGCGGGCATTCGAGAGGTGAACAGGATCCTGAAGCGGTTCGGCTGCCTAGCCAAAATCCAAACGGTCAGGTCCAAGTATCTGAATAACCTGATCGAACAAGATCATCGGTTTATCAAGCGTCGCATACGGCACATGTGCGGGTTCAAATCGTTCAGATCCGCATCAGCTACTTTGGACGGTATCGAAGTCGCCAACATGATCCGGAAGCGGCAATTCTCAAGCGATAAGACTTCCGGCTTTCAGCTATTCGCCGA
>NZ_JBQFPV010000034.1:0-1096 GCF_056536565.1 Ruegeria sp. CK3 | reverse complement strand
GCAGCGATCACCAAGTATTTTGGTGACTTCAAAGCGTATGACCAGATTGACGGTGCGCCGGAAGAGAAAGCGCGCGGCATCACCATCTCGACCGCCCACGTGGAATACGAGACCGAGAACCGCCACTACGCGCACGTTGACTGCCCCGGCCACGCCGACTACGTCAAGAACATGATCACCGGTGCTGCTCAGATGGACGGCGCGATCCTGGTTGTGAACGCCGCTGACGGCCCGATGCCGCAGACCCGCGAGCACATCCTGCTGGGCCGCCAGGTTGGCATCCCGAAGATGGTCGTGTTCCTGAACAAAGTTGACCAGGTTGACGACGAAGAGCTGCTGGAACTGGTTGAGATGGAAGTTCGCGAACTGCTGTCCAGCTACGAATACCCCGGCGACGATATTCCGATCATCGCAGGTTCGGCTCTGGCCGCGATGGAAGGCAACAAGCCTGAGATCGGTGAAGAGAAAATCAAGGAACTGATGGCGGCTGTTGATGAGTACATCGACACCCCTGAGCGTGCTGTTGACCAGCCGTTCCTGATGCCGATCGAAGACGTGTTCTCGATCTCGGGTCGTGGTACCGTTGTGACCGGCCGTGTTGAGCGTGGCGTGATCAACGTTGGTGACGAGATTGAAATCGTCGGCATCCGCGACACTTCGAAAACCACCTGCACCGGTGTTGAAATGTTCCGCAAGCTGCTGGACCGCGGTGAAGCGGGCGACAACATCGGCGCGCTGCTGCGTGGTGTTGACCGTGACGGCGTTGAGCGTGGCCAGGTTCTGTGTAAGCCGGGTTCGGTTACACCGCACACCAAGTTCGAAGCCGAAGCCTACATCCTGACCAAGGAAGAAGGCGGTCGTCACACACCGTTCTTCGCGAA
The DNA here is from genome assembly GCF_056536565.1 of Ruegeria sp. CK3. Classification (NCBI taxonomy): domain Bacteria; kingdom Pseudomonadati; phylum Pseudomonadota; class Alphaproteobacteria; order Rhodobacterales; family Roseobacteraceae; genus Ruegeria; species Ruegeria sp. CK3. The sequence goes on along the minus strand of NZ_JBQFPV010000034.1, from coordinate 215 downwards.
CTACCGTCCTCAGTTCTACTTCCGTACAACTGACGTGACCGGCACCGTGACCCTGGCGGAAGGCACCGAGATGGTCATGCCTGGCGACAACGTGTCGTTCGGCGTTGAGCTGATCGCGCCGATCGCGATGGAGCAGGGCCTGCGCTTCGCGATCCGCGAAGGCGGCCGCACCGTCGGCGCCGGCGTTGTGTCGAAAATCACTGAATAAGTCGCGC
>NZ_JBQFPV010000033.1:0-1193 GCF_056536565.1 Ruegeria sp. CK3 | reverse complement strand
GATTTTGAGACCGAGGCTTTGCCTGGCGCGCTACCGCAGGGCATGAACAGCCCTCAGCGCTGCAACTATGGCCTCTATGGCGAACAGCTCAGCGGCACGGCCTTCACCGCCAATCCGCCCGAGCGGACGTGGTGCTATCGAATTCGCCCGTCGGTCAAGCACTCGCATCGCTATGAGAAAATCGACCTGCCCTACTGGAAATCCGCGCCTTGTATCGACCCCGATGTGATCAGCCTTGGCCAGTATCGCTGGGACCCGGTTCCGCATTCTGACGCCTCTTTGACCTGGCTGACCGGTATGCGCACCATGACGACGGCGGGGGATGTGAACACGCAGGTCGGCATGGCCAGCCATGTCTATCTGGTCACCGACTCGATGGTGGATGACTATTTCTTCTCGGCCGATTCCGAGCTGCTGGTGGTTCCGCAAGACGGTCGTCTGCGTTTTGTGACCGAGCTGGGGATCATTGATCTGGAGCCGCAGGAAATCGCGATCCTGCCGCGCGGGTTGCTCTACCGTGTTGAAGTGCTGGAAGGTCCGGCACGCGGATTTGTCTGTGAGAATTACGGGCAGAAATTCGAGCTGCCGGGTCGCGGACCGATCGGTGCCAATTGCATGGCCAATCCGCGCGATTTCAAAGCGCCCGTCGCGGCGTTCGAGGACCGAGAGGTGCCCTCGACCGTGACGATCAAATGGTGCGGGCAGTTCCACGTCACTCAGATCGGTCATAGCCCGCTGGACGTGGTGGCCTGGCACGGCAACTATGCGCCTTACAAATACGACCTGCGCACCTATTGCCCGGTCGGCGCAATCTTGTTCGACCACCCGGATCCGTCAATCTTCACCGTCCTGACAGCGCCTTCGGGCCAGCCCGGCACGGCCAATATCGACTTTGTCCTGTTCCGCGAACGCTGGATGGTGGCCGAGGATACGTTCCGCCCTCCGTGGTACCACAAGAACATCATGTCCGAGCTGATGGGCAATATCTACGGTCAGTATGATGCCAAACCTCAGGGCTTTGTTCCTGGCGGCATGAGCCTGCACAACATGATGATCCCGCACGGCCCGGACCGCGAAGCGTTCGAAAAAGCCTCAAACGCAAATCTGGGGCCGGACAAGCTGGACCACACGATGTCCTTTATGTTCGAAACCCGCTTTCCGCAGCATCTGACCGCCTTTGCCGCAACCGAGGC
>NZ_JBQFPV010000032.1:0-1272 GCF_056536565.1 Ruegeria sp. CK3 | reverse complement strand
GGTTTTTTCACCCAGTCTTTGTCGGACCGTGATCCTGAGCTTTTCGGTTCGATCACGTCCGAACTGGGCCGTCAGCGCGACGAGATCGAGCTGATCGCGTCGGAAAACATCGTCTCTGCCGCCGTGATGGAGGCGCAGGGCTCGGTGATGACTAACAAATACGCCGAAGGCTACCCCGGTCGTCGCTACTATGGCGGCTGCCAGTTCGTCGATATCGCCGAAAACCTGGCCATCGACCGCGCGAAAGAGCTGTTTGGTTGCGGTTTCGCCAACGTGCAGCCGAACTCGGGCAGCCAGGCGAACCAGGGCGTGTTCCAGGCGCTGATCCAGCCCGGCGACACCATTCTGGGCATGAGCCTGGATGCCGGTGGTCACCTCACCCACGGTGCCCGCCCGAACCAATCGGGCAAGTGGTTCAACGCCGTGCAATACGGCGTCCGCAAGGAAGACAACATGCTGGACTATGATCAGGTCGAGGCGCTGGCGAAAGAGCACCAGCCCAAGCTGATCATCGCAGGCGGCTCGGCCATCCCGCGTCAGATCGACTTTGCCCGCATGCGCGAGATCGCCGACATGGTCGGGGCCTACTTGCACGTGGACATGGCGCATTTCGCCGGTCTGGTGGCCGCAGGCGAGCATCCCTCGCCTTTCCCGCACGCGCATGTGGCGACCACGACAACCCACAAGACCCTGCGTGGACCGCGTGGGGGTATGATCCTGACCAATGATGAAGATATCGCTAAGAAAGTGAATTCGGCGATCTTCCCCGGCATTCAGGGTGGCCCGCTGATGCATGTCATCGCAGGCAAGGCGGTTGCCTTCGGCGAGGCTCTGCGCCCCGAGTTCAAGACCTATATCCAGCAGGTCATCACCAACGCGCAGGCCCTGTCGGATCAGCTGATCAAGGGCGGTCTGGACACGGTGACCCACGGCACCGACACCCATGTGGTGCTGGTCGACCTGCGCCCCAAAGGCGTGAAGGGCAACGCGACCGAGAAGGCTTTGGGCCGCGCGCATATCACCTGCAACAAGAACGGCGTGCCGTTTGATCCTGAGAAGCCGACCATCACTTCGGGCATCCGTCTGGGCTCGCCCGCTGGCACCACGCGCGGCTTCGGCGAGGTCGAGTTCCGCCAGATCGCGGATTGGATCATTGAAGTGGTCGACGGTCTCGCCGCCAATGGCGAAGACGGCAATGCCGAGGTCGAAGCCAAGGTCAAAGCCGAAGTCGCAGACCTCTGCGCCCGCTTCCCGATCTATCCGAACCTGTAA
>NZ_JBQFPV010000031.1:0-1725 GCF_056536565.1 Ruegeria sp. CK3 | reverse complement strand
AGCACTCTGGGCAGCTGGAACTCTCAGATTCTGGAGGTTTTCAACAGCTTCTACGTGGTCATCGTAGGTCTGTTTTTCTTCTTTCTGGCCATCGTTGCGCTGCTGCCGGCTACCGGCAAGCGGGTGATGGGCACGCCCGGGGAAAAGCCCGAGTTCTCAAACTTCTCATGGTTCTCGATGATGTTCGGCGCCGGTCTGGGTGTGGGCCTGATGGTGTTCGCCACCGCCGAGCCTTTGGGCCTGTGGGGCTCGAACCCCGTGGTTGTCGCGGGCGACGTGCCGGGCAATGAGCCCGAGGCGGTCCAGTCGGCCTATCGCTACACCTATCTGCACTATGGCTTCCACGCCTGGGCGATCTACGTGGTGACCGGCCTGTCGCTGGCCTATTACGCCTATACGCGCAACATGCCGCTGACCATCCGCTCGGCGCTGACGCCGCTGTTCGGCAAGCTGATGAACGGCTTCCTGGGCCATGTGGTTGATGTTCTGGGCGTTGTGGCAACGATCCTGGGTGTGTCGGTGACCATCGGCTATGGCGTCAGCCAGTTCATCGACGGTGTCTATGCGATCACCGGGATGGAGTGGATCATGGACCTGAGCGGTGAGGTTCCGGCCCCGTCGAAGGTTGGCCTGATTGCAGGTCTGCTGGTGATCATGGGCCTGTCGATCATCTCAGCTGTGTCGGGTGTTGGTCGGGGCGTGAAGTACCTGTCGAACCTGAACCTGGTGCTGTCGATCATCCTGCTGGGCACCTTTGTCGTCTTCGGCTCGTTTGTCTTTGCGATGACCACCTATGGCACCGCGCTGGTGGACTACATCCTGCACTTCCTGTCGCTGAGCTTTGGCGCCTACGGCCCGCTCTCGGCCGAGGCGTTTGCGGCAGCTCTGCCGGCCGAGGCTCAGGCCCATGCGGATGCCCTGATGGGTGGCGCGACCAATGCCTGGGGCAGCTATGACGGCTTCAAGAGCGGTCTTGAAGGCGCAGCAGCGGAACTGGATGAGGCCACTCTGGCCGCGGCCTATGCCGCCGGTGAGCAGGGTCGTCAGTTTGGCTGGCAGGCAGGCTGGACTACGTTCTACTGGGCCTGGTGGATTGCGTTCTCGCCCTTCGTTGGCCTGTTCCTGGCACGCATCTCGAAGGGCCGTACCGTGCGTGAGTTCATCCTGGGCTGCGTCTTCGCACCGGCGCTGGTCTGCTTTGCATGGATGACCGTTCTGGGCGGCACCGCGATCGATCTGGAACTGGCCGGTGAAGCCAGCGGCGCGATCATCGGGGCATCGAACACCAACAAGCTGTTCGTGACGCTGTCCTACATGATCGACGGCGGTTTGCTGTCGATGCTGAACGTGATGTGCGTGATCCTGATCATGACCTTCCTGGTGACCTCGGCGGATTCGGGCATCCTGGTGATGAACACGATCATGTCGGGCGGCAGCCAGGAGACGGGCATCAAGCACCGCATCATCTGGGGTCTGATCCTGTTGGCCGTGATCGGCGCGCTGATCCTTGCGGCAGGTGAGAACAACCCGATGGACGCTCTGCGCAACGCGATGATCATCGGCGCGCTGCCCTTCACCATGGTGATGGGCCTGATGATGGTCGCCCTCGCCAAGGCGCTGTTCCGCGACAGCCAGCGTGACAAACACGCCGAGGCACCACAGGCCGCAGAATAAACCAACCAAAACACAAACAATCAAAGCGCCGCCCAAAAGGGCGGCGCTTTT
>NZ_JBQFPV010000030.1:0-1912 GCF_056536565.1 Ruegeria sp. CK3 | reverse complement strand
CTCATGTAGCGTAAGCGCTAGGCCACCAAAGTGTCGCGGGATGGAGCAGCCCGGTAGCTCGTCAGGCTCATAACCTGAAGGTCGCAGGTTCAAATCCTGCTCCCGCAACCAGTGTTGGCGAACAGAGTTCCGAACAAGCCGCCTCAGGGCGGCTTTGTTCGTTCTGAGATGCTCCCAACGCAAGCAAACCTGCGAGTTCCCCAACAAGTTCAATCGCATACTTTCCATCATCCGGGATCAACCTGATCTCCGATAGACAGCTGCGAATGATGGATGTCGCTTTCGCCTGAGATGACGGATCGCGCAGTGCCGTGGTCAGATTAGCGACTTGTTCACGATACACATCGGACAATCCGGAATGCAGCAAAACCGGCGGTTCATCTGACACTGAATTGATGATGCCTTCGAATTCGACTTTGCGCGCTTCTAACTCAGTCAGCTTTTCTTTCATGCTGGGGTGGAACATGCCATCGCTGATGGCGTCGACGAGATGTGCGATCTTACTCTCTACTTTCGCCAGATCGCGTTCGGCCTTACTCCGTTCCTGTTGAATGGACCCAACAAGACGGTTGTATTCCTCTTGATAAGCGTTGGTGAATTCCGCGATCAGATCAGGGTGCAGCAACTGTTCCTTGAGGCCGGAGAGAACGCGGTCCTCAAAGTCGGTGCGTTTTATCGTCAACCGGTTGTCACAAGTACCTTTGTTCTTATGAGCGGAGCACCCGTAATACTGCTTTCCGACTTGGGTGATGCCGCCGCCGCAACACCCGCAGGTCAGCATGCCAGAAAACAGATGCCGTGCCCGTTTGGTGCGGCCCAACTTACTGATGCCATCGCTGATCGCGGCATTGCGCGTCTTTTCCTGCCGTGCCTTCACCGCGTTCCAAAGGTCATCGGACACGATCCGTAACTCGGACACGTCTTCAATCACCCAGTCTTCCGGCGGGTTTGGGCGAGCTTGCCGTTTACTGCTGTCCGGGTCTTTGACGAAACGCTGCCGGTTCCAAACCAACCGCCCGATATAGAGTTCGTTGTTCAAGATGCCGGTGCCACGCTGGTGGTTGCCGTAGATCGTCGATGCGCCCCATGTTCCACGGGGGCCGGGAATGCCCTCATCGTTCAGGTGGGCAGCGATGTTGCGTGGGCTCAGCCCATGGCTGTAGTCCTGAAAGATACGTTGAACGATCTGGGCTTGGCTTTCATTGATCCGCCGTTCCCCTGTGGTGATAAACCCGTCTGCGCTCATGTCTCGCACGACATCATAGCCATAAGTTACACCACCTGCCGACTTGCCTTTGCGCACACGTCCTTCAAGGCCGCGATGGGTCTTTTGAGCTAGGTCTTTCAGGAACAGACTGCTCATGGTCCCTTTGAGGCCGATATGCAGTTCGGAAATCTCACCTTCAGCCACGGTGACAATCGGGATGCCCTGAAACCGCATCTGTTTGAAGAAGGCCGCAATATGTTCCTGATCCCGGCTGATCCGGTCTAGGCCTTCTGCCATCCATTGCTATCGATCAGGCGTAGGCACAGCCGATGTTGGTCCTCAATGGAGGCGTCACTTTGAAGATCGGTGGAGTAGCGGGCGTAGATGGCGGCGCGCATGGGTCGGGCCTTTCGGTCTGAGGAACTGGTTGGCCCAACCCACTATAGGCATGGATTGGGCCGTGTCTTCCACTTTCGATTGCAACCCGTTGCAACGGAAAATGCTTTGGTCATAGGCATTTGGCCGAACCGACGAGCGGCTTTCGGATGCGAAAACTTACCGTTTACGACCCAAGGTCTTCATCTTTGCCTGCAGGAGAGATTGGTAGTCGTCACAGGCCGACAACCCGGTGGCACGATTGTAGTGCTTCTGAGACATGTCCAGCGTCGCGTGCCCGAGGATATCCCGGATGATATTGACATGTTC
>NZ_JBQFPV010000029.1:0-2262 GCF_056536565.1 Ruegeria sp. CK3 | reverse complement strand
AGTGAAACACCCGGTCCCATCCCGAACCCGGAAGTTAAGCACTGCCGCGCCAATGGTACTTGGGCTTAAGCCCCGGGAGAGTAGGTCACCGCCAAACCTAGTAAAAGCCCACATTCTCTCTAATACGATGAAACAAATCTGACTCTGACGCGGGATGGAGCAGCCCGGTAGCTCGTCAGGCTCATAACCTGAAGGTCGCAGGTTCAAATCCTGCTCCCGCAACCAGCGTCAGAAAATCCAAACAGCCCGTTCAAACTACAATTGATCCACTGGATCAATCGCTAAACGTCCTTACCTCGTCAGGCTCATAACCTCAAGGTCGTAGGTGCAAATCCTGCTCCCGCAACCATCACGGTCGAACAAAGTGTCGAACGAGCCGCCCCAGGGCGGCTTTGTTCATTCTGGGACACACCCAACGCAAGCAAACCCGCCAACTCCCCAACAAGTTCAATCGTATACTTACCCTCATTCGGGACCAATCGAATCTTTGATAACAGGCCGCGAATGATGGATGTTGCCTCAGCTTGCGAAGAGGGATCGCGCAATGCCGTGGTCAAATTGGCGACTTGTTCCCGATACACATCGGACAATCCGGGATGCAGCAAAACCGGTGGTTCATCAGAGGCGGAGGCGATCAAGGCTTCGAGTTCCGATTTGCGAACCTCCAACGCTGTCAGCTTATCCTTCATGCTGGCGTGAAACATGCCATCACTGATGGCGTCGATGAGATGTGCGATCTTGCGCTCGACCTGCGCCAGATCACGTGTCGCGTTAATCCGCTCCTGTTGAATGGACCCGGCAAGACGGTTGTATTCCTCTTGATAGGCGTTGGTGAATTCCGCGATCAGATCAGGGTGCAGCAACTGTTCCTTGAGGCCGGACAGAACACGATCTTCGAGCTCCGCGCGTTTGATCGTCAACTGGTTGTCGCAAGTGCCTTTGTTCCGTTGGGTGGAGCAGCCGTAATAGTGTTTGCCGACTTGGATGACGCCGCCGCCACAACACCCGCAGGTTAGCATGCCGGAAAACAAATGCCGTGCCCGCTTGGTTAGGCCCAGTTTCCTGATGCCATCGCTGATCGCGGCGCTGCGCGTTTCTTCCTGTCGTGCCTTCACAGCGTTCCACAGGTCATCGGACATGATCCGTAGATCGGGCACGTCTTCTATAACCCAGTCTTCGGGCGGGTTCAGCCGCGCCTGTCGTTTGCCAGTGTTTGGGTCTTTGACGAAACGCTGCCGGTTCCAAACCAACTGCCCGATATAGAGTTCGTTGTTCAAGATACCAGTGCCACGTTGGTGATTGCCATAGATCGTCGATGCGCCCCATGTGCCCCGAGGTCCGGGAATGCCTTCTTCGTTCAGATTGGAGGCGATGTTGCGTGGGCTCAGCCCATGGCTGTAATCCCGAAAAATACGTTGAACGATCTGGGCTTGGCTTGCATTGATCCGCCGTTCCCCTGTGGTGATAGACCCGTCTGCGCCTATGTCTCGCACAACGTCATAGCCGTAGGTGATACCGCCGGCTGACTTTCCTTTGCGCACACGTCCCTCAAGTCCGCGATGGGTCTTTTGAGCCAGGTCTTTCAGGAAAAGGCTGCTCATAGTTCCCTTGAGGCCGATATGCAGTTCGGAAATCTCTCCCTCTGCCACGGTGACAATCGGGATGCCCTGAAACCGCATCTGCTTGAAAAAGGCGGCGATGTGTTCCTGATCCCGGCTGATCCGGTCGAGGCCTTCGGCGACAACAACATCGAAATTATCAAGTCGAGCGTCTTCCAAAAGCCGTTGATAGCCAGGGCGAAGATGAGATGCTCCGCTCAGTCCCCTGTCGGAATAGGTCTCGGCCTCTTGCCACCCATTGCCGCCAATCAAGCGCAGACACAGCCGATGCTGGTCTTCGATGGAGGCGTCACTTTGAAGATCGGTGGAGTAGCGGGCGTAGATTGCGGCGCGCATGGGTCGGGCCTTTCGGACTGAGAAACAAGTTGGCCCAACCCATTATAGGCATGGATTGGGCGGTGTCTTCCACTTTCGATTGCAACCCGTTGCAATGAAAAATGCCTTGATCATAGGTATTTGACCGAACCTAAGATCGACGGGTGGGCGCGAAAGCCTAACGTTTGCGACCCAAGGTCTTCATCTTTGCCTGCAAGAGAGATTGGTAGTCGTCACAGGCCGACAACCCGGTGGCACGATTGTAGTGCTTCTGAGACATGTCCAGCGTCGCGTGCCCGAGGATATCCCGGATGATATTGACATGTTC
>NZ_JBQFPV010000028.1:0-3461 GCF_056536565.1 Ruegeria sp. CK3 | reverse complement strand
ACGCCGTGCTGCCCTTGACAAGCAAGCAACGGTTCATAGGTTAAGGGAACTATCAACCCACCAGCCGCGATGGCTGGGCCGCCAATATTGGGATTGGACAGGACGGCACTTCGTCCTCGACGCACTCGATGGCAATGATCCTGATCTCGTTTGAGTTCAGTGTTTTGTCGTCTGGAGTGCACTCCTAAGCCAAAACACAGCGATCTTTGCTTCGAGCGGTTCCTTTGTAAGGAACGTATCGATGACGTGTTCTTCGTCTGCTCCCAAGGGCAACCCGCCCAATTTCACTGTTCCTGAACCCCTGATTAACCTTGTGCGGCTGTTGGCCCGCGAGGCTGCGCGCTCGGATTTCGCAACCCGTTGCAACGGTGAAGACCCAGAGGTGGATCATGGTTGATCTGCCGATCACAGGGGATGCCGCCTATCTCAGCGTGCGCGATGTCGCTGCGCTGTTCCGCATCAGCACCAAAACCGTTCGTCGCTGGATCAAATCCGGCGAACTGCCTGCGACTCGGTTTGGCCGCGATTGGCGCATTGCGCGCAGCGACCTGCACGCCCTTGCCCAGCAACGCGGCAATCAGGCAGCAGCCCATGTTCTCTAAGGCTTTCACAAAACTCGGCTTTTCCGGCGTTCGGGGAAACGGGGTCATGGATTTTGGCTAAAAATTCACGCCCTTGTTTTCCCGAATGCCCGCAAGAGGGCCGCCATGGGTCTGCATGTCCCCAAGTGTCCGCTTTTGCCCCAATCTCAAAACCCAAGAGGTTTGTCATGACCCATCATCAAGATATCCAACCGCCAACAACGCTGGCCGAGGTTCTGGACGTTCTGAAGTCCAATCCAGACCCCGACAAGAAACGTCAACAGTCCAAGCTGTCCGCGATCTCGCGCGTCAGTGCATACATGAGCCGTCCGCCGTCGGACATTCCGACAGACATCCCGCAACTGCGCAAACTGTTGGCATCGTTGCATCCCGCCGCCTGCGGGGTGAAGCCCAACACCCTCAGCACCACCAAAAGCGATCTGGCCAGTGCCTTGCGTGCGGTTGGGGTGTTGCAGGATTTTGAAGCCAAATCTGAACTGACCCCGGAGTGGGACACGTTTCTGACGACTGTGCAGTCCACCCATCAGGTTTGGGGCTTGATGCGGTTTGCACGCTATTGCAGTGCCCGGTCGATCTCGCCCAAGGACATTGGTGGCGAAGTGGTTCAGGCGTTTCAGACGGTCCTCGACGCTGTGCTGCTGAAGAACGAACCAGCCAAGTACATTCAGTCCATGATCGATACATGGAACCACGTGATTGACAAACACGGTCTCGATCTTCCCCGGCAGGACCGTTTGCTGTCTGATCGGTACGTGGCCCGCCCGCTGACAGACTATCCGGAGAGCCTGCAAGCAGAGATCAAAGCCTATATCGACCGCTTGGCGCAACGTGATCTGTTCAGCGAAGACGGTCCTGACAAGCCGCTGCGCGAGACCAGCCTGCGCAACACCGAAGCGTATCTGCGTCAATTGCTGGACGTGTTGGTAACCTCGGGGCAAAGCCCGGAAAAGTTCACAAGCCTGTCTGTGTTGGTTACGGCGAGCAATCTCAAAACAGCCTTCCGGACGATCATAGACCGCCGTGGGACCAATGGTCTGCCGTCCGGGCTGAGTAATGTTGCAGCAACCTGCATCGCTATTGCACGGCATCACTTGAACGCGCCAGAAGACGTCATCAAGGCGCTCAAAGACATTCACAAACGGGTCGCCGTAAATCCGCGCGGCATGAGCCCCAAGAACGCCGAGCGCCTTGCGCAGTTCAATGATTGGGAGAACGTGGCCCTGTTGTTGAGCCTGCCGGATACGCTGATGGCACGGGCGGAAGACAGTCCGACCCGGCGCGACAGCGCACTGGCGGCGATGCATGCAGCAGCGCTTACGATCCTCCTGAGCTGTCCCATGCGCGTCAAAAACCTCGCGAACCTTGATTTGGACAAACATTTGATCCGGGTCCGCTCGGGGACGCACACCTATTATTCCATCCGTATCGAAGGGATCGAGGTCAAGAATGGGGAGCCAATTGAGGTCAAACTGAATGCCCGTAGTTCCAAGATTTTGCACCGCTATATCATGCAGTTCCGACCGCTTGTGTCGCGGGTTGGTGGCCGTGCCCTGTTCCCCCGCAACAGTGACGGAAAGCCCCGGTCGCCCGCAAACTTTGGCGGTGATCTGACCCGTCGCGTCTTTCGTGAGACCGGGTTGAAGGTTCACCCTCACCTGTTCCGCCACATCGCGGCCAAGCTCTATCTAGAAGAACGCCCCGGCGACTTCGAGACCGTCCGCCGCCTGCTCAAGCACAAACGGCTCCAAACAACAACGGATTTCTACGCATCGCTCAGCAACCAATGGGCACACGACCACTATGATGAGGTGGTTCTTTCGAAGTTCCGGGGGACGTCCGATGACTAACCCCATTCCTCTTGTTCTTCTTTATCAAAATTGGCCGCAGGCGGATAAAACCGCCTGGGAAGCCCTATTCGCGGAAGGTGACATCTTTGACGGTACAGGCCCCTGTGCGAGCTGGTCCGAAGGCAGCCGCACCAAACGACGCCAGAGCTACGGATACTGGCTGTCATGGATAAAGCGTCATCAGCCTGCCCTTTTGGATCGATCCCCGACAGATCGCATTACCAAAGATGCCGTGCAGAGATATCTGGAAGAAGCGGAAGCGCGCGTAGGCCTAATGACCCGCAAGAACATGATTTGTGATCTGTATGTGCTTGTAAAGGCCATGGACCCGTCAGGAGATTGGGACTGGCTAAAAAAACTGTCCAACCGTCTGGTACATCTGGCAGATCGCAAAAGCCTGCCGAAAGCGGTTCCGATATTGGCAGGTGACGCTCTGACCAAAAGCTTGCAATGGCTCCAAGATGTGGAGTGTGATCCGTCTCTCAGTGACCTGAAGCGCGCAATCCACTTTCGCGCAGGCCTGATGATCGCCTTTCTGATCTCGCGGCCCGTACGCCGTCGCACGTTGCTGGTGCTGACAACGGACCAGCATCTGCGCAAAAACGCCGAAGGGTTCGAGGTTCACCTTTCGCCGGAAGACACCAAAGACAAAAAAGCGCGGTGGTTTCCTCTGCCCAAGGTTCTGATACAGCCGATGGAGTCTTATTTGGACATCCATCGCCCGATCCTGCTCGGACCCAAGACATCCAATGCGCTGTGGATCAGCCAATATGGAGACCCGATTACCCCCCATGGCCTGTCTCGTGAGCTGCCGAAAGTGGCAAAACGCATGCTGGGCGTCGAGTTGCGCACCCACAAGTTTAGGCACATTGCGGCGACCAGCGTCGCTGAGACAGACCCGGAACATGTCAATATCATCCGGGATATCCTCGGGCACGCGACGCTGGACATGTCTCAGAAGCACTACAATCGTGCCACCGGGTTGTCGGCCTGTGACGACTACCAATCTCTC
>NZ_JBQFPV010000027.1:0-3804 GCF_056536565.1 Ruegeria sp. CK3 | reverse complement strand
ATATCGCTGACTGTGAATGGCATGTCTGTGAGCGGTGATGTTGAGGGTCGGACGTTATTGTCTGGTTTTTTGCGGGATCATTTGTCTTTGACGGGGACGCATGTTGGCTGTGATACGGCGCAATGTGGGGCCTGTGTGGTGCATGTGAACGGCGAGGCCGTGAAGTCGTGCAACATGCTGGCGGTTGAGGCCGACGGGGCCGAGGTCGGCACGATCGAGGGTCAGGCCTCCGAGGATGGGACGCTCAATGCGATCCAGCAGGCGTTTCAGGATCACCACGGGCTGCAATGCGGCTTCTGCACACCGGGCATGGTGATGAGCGCGGCGGCCTTGCTGAAGGACAATCCGCGCCCGTCCGAGGCCGAGATCCGCAAGTATCTGGAAGGCAACCTGTGCCGCTGCACGGGCTATCACAACATCGTCAAGGCGATCATGGCCGCTTCGGGCCAGGACGTCAGCAGCATCGCCGCCGAATAAGCGGCCCGAGGGAGGAGAACAAGCAATGCCCAAAGACAGTGGCATCGGAGCCAGTTCCAAGCGGCGCGAGGACGTGCGCTTTCTGACCGGAGCAGGCAATTATACCGACGACATCAACGTGGCCGGACAGGCCTATGTTCATTTCCTGCGCTCGGATATCGCGCATGGCCGGATCACCAGCCTTGATACCTCGGCGGCCGAGGCCATGCCGGGCGTGGTCAAGGTGTTCACCGGCAAGGATTTCGAAGGCGTGGGCGGCATGCCCTGCGGCTGGGAGGTGACGGACAAGCACGGCGCACCCATGCAGGAGCCTGCGCATCCCATTCTGGCCCAGGGCAAGGTGCGCCATGTGGGCGATCCCATTGCCGCCGTTGTGGCCGACAGCCTGGAACAGGCGCGCGATGCGGCCGAGGCGATCGAGGTGGACATCGAGGAACTGCCCGCCGTGATCGACATGAAGGCCGCAGCCCAAGAGGGCGCGACGCTGGTCCATGACGATCTGAAGAACAACATCTGCTATGACTGGCAGCTGGGTGAAGCGGATGACGCCAAGGTCAATGAGGTCTTCGCCAATGCGGCCCATGTGACCACGCTGGATCTGGTGAACAACCGCCTGGTTGCCAACCCGATGGAGCCCCGCGTGGCGGTGGGTGAGTATAAGCGGGGCACGGATGAGTACACGCTCTATACCACCTCGCAGAACCCGCATGTGATCCGCCTGCTGATGTGCGCCTTTGTGCTGGGCCTGCCCGAGCATAAGGTCCGCGTGGTGGCCCCGGATGTGGGGGGCGGCTTTGGCACCAAGATTTTCCACTATGCGGAAGAGGCGTTCTGTACCTTCGCCGCCAAGGCCTGCAACCGGCCGGTGAAGTGGACCTCGAGCCGGTCCGAGGCGTTCATGTCGGACGCCCATGGCCGGGATCATGTCAGCAAAATCGAACTGGCGCTGGATGCAGACAATAACTTCATCGGGTTGCGGACCAACACCTACGCGAACCTTGGAGCGTATCTGTCGACCTTCTCCAGCTCCGTGCCCACATGGCTGCACGGCACGCTGATGGCGGGCAATTACAAGACGCCGGTCATTCAGGTGAATGTGAAGGCGATGTTCACCAATACGGTGCCGGTGGATGCCTATCGCGGCGCGGGCCGGCCCGAGGCGACGTTCCAGTTGGAACGCGTGGTGGACAAGGCCGCGCGCGAGTTGAGGGTCGATCCGATTGCCCTGCGCCGTCAGAACTTCATCACCCAGTTCCCCTATGACACGCCGGTCGCTCTGACCTATGATACCGGGGATTACAACGGGACCATGGACAAGCTTGAGGCCGCCGCCGATCTGGCAGGTTTTGCCGCGCGCCGTGCGGCAAGTGAGGCCAAGGGCAAGCTGCGGGGTCTGGGCATCAACTGCTATATCGAGGCGTGTGGTATTGCGCCCTCGAACATCGTTGGCATGCTGGGGGCCCGAGCGGGTCTTTATGACGCGGCGACCGTGCGGGTGAATGCCACCGGCTCGATCAGCGTCATGGTAGGCGCACACAGCCACGGGCAGGGGCATGAGACTGCCTTCCCGCAGGTTGTGGCCGACATGATCGGTATCGACGAGTCGATGGTCGAGATCGTGCATGGCGACACTTCGAAGATCCCGTTCGGCATGGGCACCTATGGCTCGCGCTCGCTGGCGGTCTGTGGCTCGGCCATGGTGAAGGCCACCGAGAAGGTGATCGACAAGGCCAAGAAGATCGCGGCCCACCTGCTGGAGGCCTCGGAGGCGGATATCGAGTTGAAGGACGGTCAGTTCAGCGTGGCAGGCACCGACAAGTCGGTGGCTTGGGGCGATGTGACCCTGACAGCTTATGTGCCGCATAACTTCCCGCTGGAGGTTGAGCCGGGGCTGGAGGAGACCGCGTTCTACGACCCGGCCAACTTCACCTTCCCCTCGGGCGCTTATGCCTGCGAGGTTGAGGTTGATCCCGAGACCGGTCAGGTCAGCATTGAGGCCTTCACCGCCGCCGATGACTTTGGCAACATCGTCAACCCGATGATCGTGGATGGCCAGGTGCATGGCGGCATCGGTCAGGGTATCGGCCAGGCTCTGCTGGAGAACTGCGCCTATGACGAGAATGGCCAGTTGTTGAGCGCGTCCTTCATGGATTACGCCATGCCGCGCGCCGATGATGTGCCCTTCTACGGCGTGGATCATTCCAGCCAGACGCCCTGCACGCATAACCCATTGGGTGTGAAGGGCTGTGGTGAGGCCGGGGCGATCGGCTCTCCGCCGGCTGTGGTCAATGCGGTTCTGGATGCGATGAACTCGGGCGGCAAGGCGGTGGATCACATCGACATGCCGGTTAGCCCGTCGCGCGTTTGGGCGGCGATGAACAGCTGAGTTGAGAGGGCGGACCGGGGGCCAGCCCCGGACCCCCGAGGTATTTTTAGCCAGATGAAGAGCGGATCTGCGCTCTTCGGAAAGGAAAAGCGGAATGTACAGTTTCGAGTTTGAGAAGCCTTCGAGCATTGCCGACGCGGTTGCTGCGTTGGGGGCCGAGGATGCGCAGCCATTGGGTGGGGGTCAGACGCTGATCCCGACGCTGAAGCAGCGTTTGGCGGCCCCTTCTGTGCTGGTCAGCATGGGTGGGATTGCCGAGATGCAGGGCGTCTGTGTCGAGGATGACGGCTCGGTCGTCATTGGCGGGGCGACGCCCCATGCCACGGTGGCGCGTGAGGCGGCGGGGTCGTATCCGGCGCTGGCCGCGCTGGCGGGGCAGATCGGTGATCCGGCGGTACGCAACCGCGGCACCATTGGTGGGTCGGTGGCCAACAATGATCCGGCGGCCTGTTATCCGGCGGGTGTGCTGGGCTCGGGCGCGACCATCGTGACCAACGCGCGGCAGATCGCGGCGGATGACTTCTTTCAAGGCATGTTTGCCACCGCGCTGGATGAGGGTGAGATCATCACCTCGGTCCGCTTCCCGGTACCGCAGGCAGCGAGCTATCAGAAGTTCCTGCAGCCCGCATCCCGGTTTGCCCTGGTCGGCGTCTACGTGGCGCGGTTCGCGGATGGTGTTCGTGTGGCCGTGACCGGCGCCAGCGAAGACGGCGTGTTCCGGTGGGCAGAGGCCGAAGAGGCCTTGAACAAATCCTTCAGCGCCGAGGCGTTGATGGGGCTGAGTGTCAACTCGATGAACATGATCGCCGACCTGCATGGCAGCAAAACCTACCGCGCGCATCTCGTCAGCGTCATGACAAAACGCGCCGTCCAAGACTGCTCGTAAACACAGAAACAACAAACCCAAAAGCCCCGGGCAAAACCCCGGGGCTTTTGCTATG
>NZ_JBQFPV010000026.1:0-4294 GCF_056536565.1 Ruegeria sp. CK3 | reverse complement strand
AGCGGCGGAACCGACCATCACAACGTCATCGCCCGAGCCCGCGAGAACCTCGTCCGCCGCAGTTAACTCCTGACGCGCATCAATAAAATCATCGCCTGCGCCTGCGTCGACAATGTCTCGACCATCACCAGCCGAAATCACATCATTGCCAATGCCACCATTTATGGTGTCGTTGCCTTCACCTCCGAAAATAATGTCGTCGCCAGCGTTGCCTTCGAGCAGATCATTTCCGGCAAATCCGAATGCTATGTCATCATCTGAGGTGCCAGTCCAAGTATTGTCGAATTCATCGCCAACATACGTTTCACCCGACGCGTCGGGGGTAGTTCCATCTTCTATCGTAAACTGAGATGACGCGAGGTAGGTCGACACCGGATCATTTGGATCCGATTGAACAATTACGCCGAAGGTTTCATCTGACTCGGCAAACGCATCCGGATTTATTTGTACAGTGAAACTCTGCGTGGTTTCACCTTCCTCAAACACTACTGGTACGTTTGCCCGTCCAACATAATCGCCATCGTTGTAGCTTCCGTGTGTCTGTGTCGTGCTTACGAACACTGTTACAGGAGAAAGATCAGTGCCTTCGCGAGTGATTGTGAACGTAATAGAAACATCATCTTCACCGACATTTTGCGATGGCGGTGATGTTGACCAGACTGTACCATTCCCGATCGCATCTACAACAAAGCTGGTCCCCGTTCTGGTCTCTGACTGGGTATTGTTCAGAGCAATCGAGACAGATTGACCCGTTTCAACATTATCCAGCCGCGCTATCTCGCGCCATACTCCATCTCCGGTTTGAACCTGCAGGAGAGCACCGCTAGGAGCGTCCTGGCTTGCGTCAATGGAGACTAAGCGAACAGTGGATGCGGATCCGAAACCGTCAATCGTATTGAACTGAAACCCTGACAGGTCGATTAGGTCTGCCTCTTCGTCGGAAAATTCACCGAAGTTCCCTTGGTTGTAGTCCGTTATCCTATCCGGATCATCGCCCAGATAAGGCGGGAAGTCATCCTCTGTGAAGAAGTAGGTGTCAGATTGGGTGCCACCGGTCAGAAAATCTGCGCCTCTGCCGCCAGCCAAGAAATCAACGCCGTCGCCGCCATTCAGGTGATCAACCCCTCGCCCTCCATCGAGCCAGTCATTGCCCGCTTGTCCAGAAAGGGTATCATCACCCGAATTGCCATAGATGAGGTCATTTCCCAATCCCCCAAGAATTGCAGAACCATCTAGACTGCCAATTATGTAGTCGTTGAGAGCGTCCCCCGAATAATTCCCACTATCAATAATCGTAACCGAAAAGTCTGAGGGGTCATCGATAAACTCTTGAAACAAAACGGTGGACTTGGTCATCAAGTCAACAGTCTGATCATACGTCAGCATCGAGTGCTGATTTGGATTGATATTGAGCGCCACTAATGTTGTGTCCAATCGGTCGTGCAAGTTTATAGTAACATCAACGCCTTGAACATTTTCGAACGGAATAATTCTGTAAATCGGGTCGCCACCGTCGTCGAAGTAGTGCCCAATATTGATCAATCGACTATCTGATCCGGGACCTTCAGATATTGCCCGTGTTCCTGGCGATCCAAATGAGTATCCCAAATAGTCTATACCGTCACCCGGAGGATGAGCCGCCATGAACATCTCGACCATGGCACCTCCCAGACTATGACCTGCAACAAGGATATCTGTAATTTCGTTGTCCGCAGAATAGGTCTGTATTGCTTGGATTAGGTTTTGGAAGAGCTGATAGTGTGCAGTAAAATCAAACACACCGGCGGCGAGGTCTGTCAGGAGGTCTGGAATCTCCTGCGTGCCTCGAAAGGCAATCGCCAGCCTTGTGCCTTTCTGAGCAACAATGGCTTGGCCGTTAAGATTGTCAAAAACGAACTGACTGTTGGTTGAGTCGAAGGGATTATTGTCCCACTCGTTTTGAGTTAAACCTAGCTGGCTGCGGGATAGCACTTCCCATCCATTTTCGGATGCTAGGTGAGGATCGTTTTCATAGGCAAGATTTGCTAGAAGCGCTGCATCACGAATATCACTCGCACTATGAACCGGCATTTGAAACCCCTTTACTGACTAACAACAAGATCGCTAACACGAATCAAAAAAAACTCTGTCCAGATTAAACATATTAAACTTGGAAACTGTCTTGATGCCAATTTTTGTTCGGGAAGAAACCACAACTCAACTCATTGATCAGAAGTATGGAAGTATAGATGACCTTATTTTAGCCTGGGAACAGCTAAGCGAAAAGAAGCCCAGTTTCCCACCGGCTCGTCAAAGATCATCAATCTATCGCTGGGTGAAAGAGGGCGTTCCGAGTAGGGGGGATCAGATCGTAGCCTTCTCAGCATTGCTGGATGTCGATCCACTTTGCCTGTTTGACTACGAGCGCAATGGCTACTTTCGAAATTTTGCCGCAATCCGGCGAAAGCTTCAGCTTGGTCTCGCCGCGTCGGGCATCATGAGGCCACTGTTTCGAGTTTACATGCCCGGTCCACATTGGCCTTCTGACGACATAGTCCGTACTTGCTATGGAAGGCCATGGCACGGCGTTGAGTTCGACAATTCCGAACATTGGAAAAACAGAGATTACGGTTTGATACGATGTCTGTTCAAAAAACCATCGGACGCCCCAAGGGCGGTACACATTGCTTATCGGCGAGTCGGATCACCGGATACGATGTGGCGCTTCTACGGCACCGTGCTCTCTCTTGGAGGTAAATTGGAACTATACTCTGAAAGCGGTGCATACCAAGAGATGCCAGAAGCAAATTCCGGTGAAATCAGGTTCAGGACATTCTTTGGAGACCGACACGTAGAATTTAGAACGGCGAGCCTGCATCCATTTGATGTAAGCACCAAAGTGCCCATGAATGACAGGTCCACTATTGGATTTGAATGGTAAATCTTGCTGTGCATTCGCCACGTTCTCAGAGAACTACATCCTGTTTCGAGAGCACTGAACATGGCGACCCTAACAGCGCCGTAACTGCACGGTCTTTGTGGAAGCCCTTTGTTTCTTCCGGGCTGTGTCATCGAAGCCGGTCTGGAGCCAAATCAGAAACTGCCGAGATGACTATCGATGCGTCCACTTTCAGAGTCTTCAATATGACAATCGTTTCCACAATGTCCAATCGGCGCTCAGCCAATTCATACTTCCCCACGTAAGACGGCGGCTTGCCCAACAATTTGGCCAAACCCGCCTGTGACAACCCTGCCTCCTGCCTGAGCCTAACGAGTTCGCTCAGCAGGAATTGATAGGCCTCTGTTCTTACAGCACCTGCCACTGCTCATGACCTTTAACGTGTGGACACAAGCAGCTACTCCTGTTATGGGATTAACCCCAAATTGGGGGCAATCAACACCTACTACACCCATGATTATTCGCAGTTTTTTGCGATGTCATACGAACGGAGACTGATATGACCTTTGACCCACGCGCCCCAAAACCGCCCTTCGACTTTGTGCCCCGTAAACGGACCCCACCAGTGGACAAGCCTCAACTCTACAGGCGGTTTTTTGGCGACTTGACCAACTGCCAAAAGTTGCGCGATGACATCCGGGACCGCGCTGCATACCTATATTGCGTTGGTCACCTTCCGTCGCATTTGCGGCCACGCGCAAACCAAATCCTGCTCCAGATTTCGGAGTACTTTCGACGCCCCACGAGCTTGGATGGTCGGTTAGGTGAACGTCGGTTGAAGGAGGACGCGATCCGGGATTTGAAGATCAATGACCACGACATGGTTAGAGAAGTCCGCGAACGCGTGAGTCAAGGATACCGCATCCAGCACAGCCGAAGCCCAGGTGCACGGTGCGGTTTTAGCAAGATTTTTTTGTTCAAACGCAATCCCGATCAAACGATAGCGGAAAAGATCACTGTAATGCTGTCCGGTGCGGTCAAGCGAGGTTGGGACTGAGCCTATTGTCAGTTGCGCAGAAGAGATCGGGTGCCGGGTTGACACATATCGGTGTTAGCCGACTGGAGTGGCCTCGTCGCTTGTCAGAGAGAAGAGGTATCCGGGCACTCACCCGGCACCCTTGCGCGTGATGCTACCACGTCCAGACAACCACCCCAAGTCTAAATAGATGAAACATAAAACATTTTCAATTAGTTACACATGTAGAAGCCGGGCCTGATACTTGAATTGGTAACTTTGGAGTAACCACGCCGTGCTGCCCTTGACAAGCAAGCAACGGTTCATAGGTTAAGGGAACTATCAACCCACCAGCCGCGATGGCTGGGCCGCCAATATTGGGATTGGACAGGACGGCACTT
>NZ_JBQFPV010000025.1:0-4470 GCF_056536565.1 Ruegeria sp. CK3 | reverse complement strand
CCCCGCCTTTCGGCGGGGTTTGTTGTTTCACTCTGCGGCTTCTTCGTATGCTTCCATTGGTGGGCATGTGCAGACAAGGTTTCGGTCACCGTATGCGTTGTCGACGCGGTTGACGGGGGACCAGTATTTGTCGACGCCCATGGAGCCCGGAGGGAAGCAGGCCTGTTCGCGGGTGTAGGGGCGGTCCCAGTCGCCGACCAGATCGCGCACCGTGTGGGGGGCGTTTTTCAGCGGGTTATTCTCCGCGTCGATCTTGCCGTCCATGATGTCCTGCGCCTCGGCCCGGATCGAGAGCATGGCGTCGCAGAAGCGGTCCAGCTCGTCCTTGGGTTCCGACTCTGTTGGCTCCACCATCAGGGTGCCCGCCACCGGCCAGGACATGGTCGGCGCGTGGAAGCCGCTGTCGACCAGACGTTTGGCGACGTCATCCACGGTCACATGCGCCGCCTCGTCCAGCGGACGGGTGTCGAGGATGCATTCATGCGCCACACGACCGGTCTCGGAGGTGTAGAGGATCGGATAGGCATCCTGCAGACGCGCCGCGATGTAGTTGGCGTTCAGGATCGCCACTTTGGTCGCCTGCGTCAGACCCGCGCCACCCATCAGCAGCACATAGGCCCAGCTGACCGGCAGAATGGACGGAGACCCGAAGGGTGCCGCCGAGACCGGACCCACGGCGGTGCCGTATTCCGGATGGCCGGGCAGGTGTTCGGTCAGGTGAGCCTTGACGCCGATTGGACCCATGCCGGGACCGCCCCCGCCATGCGGGATGCAGAAGGTCTTGTGCAGGTTCAGGTGGCTGACATCGCCGCCAATGTCACCGGGACGCGACAGGCCTACCATGGCGTTCATGTTGGCGCCGTCGATATAGACCTGGCCGCCATGGTCATGGGTGATCTGGCAGACCTCCTGCACGGTGGTCTCGAACACGCCATGGGTCGAGGGGTAGGTGATCATGCAGCCGGCCAGATGTTCCGAGTGCTTCTCGGCCTTGGCGCGGAAGTCGTTCAGGTCGATATTGCCATTCTCATCCGCCTGCACCGGCACCACCTGCCAGCCCACCATCTGCGCCGAGGCCGGGTTGGTCCCGTGCGCCGAGGTTGGGATCAGGCAGACATTGCGGTGCCCTTCGCCGCGGGCAAAGTGATAGTTACGGATGGTCAGCAGGCCTGCATATTCGCCCTGCGCGCCCGAGTTGGGCTGCTGGGAGATCGCATCATAGCCGGTGATCTGGCACAGCTTGTCGTTCAGATCGGCAATCATCTCGTGATAGCCCTGCGCCTGATCTTCAGGGCAGAACGGGTGCAGATTGCCGAACTCGGGCCAGGTGACCGGGATCATCTCGATCGTGGCGTTCAGCTTCATGGTGCACGAGCCCAGCGGGATCATCGCCCGGTCCAGCGCCAGGTCGCGGTCGGCCAGACGGCGCATATAGCGGGTCATCTCGGCCTCGGCCCGGTTCTTGTGGAAGATCTCGTGGGTCAGATACGGCGTCTCGCGCAGCGCGTAGTCCGGCAGGCGGTACTGCTTGTTCGAGCTGTCGTCTGTCTTGTCGATACCAAAGGCCCCCCAGACGGCTTCGATGGTCTCGGGCCGGGTCTGTTCGTCCAGGCTGATGCCCACACGTGTATCGCCGACCTTGCGCAGGTTGACGCCCCGGGCGACGGCGGCCTCCATGACGGTCTTCTGCAGGTGGCCGACCTCAACGGTGATGGTGTCGAAGAACACCTCGGGTTCGACCGAGAAGCCCGCCTCTTCCAAACCAGCCGCCAGGCGCGAGGTCTTGCGGTGTACCGATTGCGCGATGGCCTTGATGCCATCGGGGCCGTGATAGACCGCATACATCGAGGCAATCACCGCCAGCAGCGCCTGCGCAGTACAGACGTTCGAGTTCGCTTTCTCGCGGCGAATATGTTGCTCGCGGGTTTGCAGCGCGAGGCGATACGCTTTGTTGCCGCGGCTGTCGATGCTGACGCCGATGATCCGGCCCGGCATGGACCGCTTCAGCTTATCAGTGGTCGCCATATAGGCGGCGTGCGGGCCACCATAACCCATCGGAACGCCAAAGCGCTGGGTCGAGCCGATGGCAATGTCGGCACCCATCTCACCCGGTGACTTCAGCAGCGCCAGCGACAGGATGTCGGCCGCCACGATGGCGATGGCTTTGTGTTCGTGCAGCGCTGCGATTTCCTTGGTGAAGTCGCGCACATGGCCGTGGGTGCCGGGGTATTGGAAGATCGCGCCAAAGACAGCACCTGCATCCAGCGTGTCCGGATCGGCGACTTGCACGTCGATGCCCAGAGGCTCAGCGCGGGTTTTGATCACCGCGATGGTTTGCGGGTGGCAGTTCTTGTCAACAAAGAAGGCCGCGTTGTTGGCCTTGGACCGGCCACCGCGCTTGGCCATCGCCATGGCTTCGGCCGCCGCTGTGGCTTCGTCGAGCAGCGATGCGTTGGCCACGTCCAGCCCGGTCAGGTCGCTGACCATGGTCTGGAAGTTCAACAGCGCCTCAAGACGGCCCTGGCTGATCTCGGGCTGATAAGGCGTGTAGGCGGTGTACCAGGCCGGGTTTTCCAGAATGTTGCGCAGGATCGGCGCGGGCGTGGTGGTGCCGTAATAGCCCTGACCGATCAGCGAGGTCAGAACCTTGTTCTTGCTCGCCACCTCTTTCATGTAGAACAGCGCATCGCGCTCGGTCATCGCCGGACCCCAGTCCAGCGGCTCT
Source organism: Ruegeria sp. CK3 (assembly GCF_056536565.1). Taxonomy (NCBI): domain Bacteria; kingdom Pseudomonadati; phylum Pseudomonadota; class Alphaproteobacteria; order Rhodobacterales; family Roseobacteraceae; genus Ruegeria; species Ruegeria sp. CK3. The sequence continues at coordinate 1,745 of NZ_JBQFPV010000025.1, read as the reverse complement.
TTCTGGCGGATCGCCGGCGGGACGGTGGCGTCGATCAGTTGGTCCAGCGTCTTGAAGCCGATCACCTTGAGCATGTCGCGCATCTCGGTCGGACTGGGACCAATGTGGCGGCGATTGGCAAAGTCATAGGCTTCGTAGTCAGTCAGTTTGAAAGCCATTGCAGCGCTCCTATGAATAAGTCAGGTCGGGCGGAGACCACGCAGGCCCCCGATACATCATCACGAGCCGGTCCGGCCCGAACGGGCGGAGCCCTGTGCAGGGCTCCGGTCTGGATCAGCCGATGAAGTCCTTGTAGCCGGCCTCATCCATCAGATCTTCCAGCTGCGACGCGTCGGTGATCTTGATCTTGTAGATCCATGCCTCACCTTCGGGGTCTTCGTTCAGCGCGCCAGGATTGTCGGCCAGCGCCTCGTTGACCTCGACGATCTCGCCATCAACCGGGGCATAGAGTTCCGAGGCCGCTTTGACGGATTCAATCACACCGATCTCGCCGTCTTTCTCGAACTCGTCACCCACTTCCTGCTGTTCCACGAAGACCACATCGCCCAGCTGCTCGGCGGCATGTTTGGTGATGCCCAGAGTGGCTGTGTCGCCATTCACGTCGATCCACTCGTGCTCTTCGGAATAATAGGTTGCCATCTTGTCTCTCTCCTGACTTCAACGCTTGTAATTCTGGGTAACGAAGGGCAGCGCCACGATCTCGGCCGGTTGTGGCTTGCCCCGAATGATCAGATTGACGGTCTCGCCCGGCTCACCATGGCCTGCGGAAACATAGCCCATCGCAACGGGGCCACCGACCGTCGGGCCAAACCCGCCCGAGGTGATCTGGCCAATCGTATTGCCTTCCGTGCACTGGATCTCAACGCCCTGACGAGCAGGCGCGCGGCCCTCGGGCTTGATGCCCACCAGCTTGCGGTATGCGCCCTCGGCCAGCTCTCTCTGGATGCGCTCGGCCCCCGGGAACCCGCCCTCTTCCTTGCGGCGCTTCTGGATCGCCCAGCTCAGCGAGGCTTCGATGGGCGAGGTGCTCTGGTCAATGTCATTACCATAGAGGCACAGCCCCGCCTCCAGCCGCAGGCTGTCGCGCGCGCCCAGACCGGCCGCTTCACAATCCTCATGCGCCAGGAAAGCGCGGGTGATCTCAATCGCCTTGTCCTCAGGGATCGAGATCTCGTAGCCGTCCTCACCGGTATAGCCCAGACGCGAGATACGGCATTCGACGCCGTTGATATCGGCCACGGTGGTTTCCATGAACTTCAGATCCCGCGCGGCAGGGCAGAGTGCGCCCACCACGTCTTCGGCTTTGGGCCCCTGCACGGCCACCAGCGCGCGGTCGAAGATCTCGGTCACTTCGACGCCTTCGAGGTGCTCGCGCATATGCGGAATGTCCTGATGGCGCAGCGCCGCGTTCACCACCACAAAGTAGTGATCCCCCGCGTTCGACACGATCAGGTCATCCATGATCCCTCCGTCTTCATTCGTAAAGAACCCGTACCGCGCCTTGCCTTCCTTCAGCGTTGCATAGGCCTGCGGGCAAAGCGCCTCGAGCTTCTCGCCCACATTCTCACCGCGCAGGATCACCTGACCCATATGACTCACATCAAACACCGCCGCCTTCTCACGACACTGCTTATGCTCCCCCATAATCCCCAACGGATACTGAACAGGCATCTCCCAGCCCGCAAAATCAACCATCTTGCCACCCAACTCAACATGAAGAGAGTAAAGTGGAGTGCGATTCGGTG
>NZ_JBQFPV010000024.1:0-5904 GCF_056536565.1 Ruegeria sp. CK3 | reverse complement strand
CCCCTTCACCGGCGCTGCTGAGGCGCTGGTGACACACCGGCGAGACGGTGAGACGCACTGGAGAGACGGTGGAGACGCTCAGGATAGACTGGGGGCATCTGAGGTTGAGTTTTAGGCGGGCGCGCTGAGGGATTGGCGCAACGGTCTGGTTTTTGGCTCTGGGTGTTTTTGTTCTTTGACATTGATGGATAACTGAAGAGATATGTGGGCGGTTTGGTTCGTTTCGACGGATTGAATGTCTGTATATCGCGCTAGTAGGTTTCTCGAGTAATCGGGGCCGATGATCTAGTGTCAGCTTCACTGTTTGTTCGGTACTTTGGTTTCTATGAAGCTGAAGCACAGACAAACAGATGACTCTTGATTGTTCCTTCGCCTAGCCGGGTGGAGGTATCGCTTAAACGTGCTCAAGTAGCCGAATAGGCGGTAGCACAATCAAGGATGTGCAGAGGTTCGAACGTCAAGGATAAGCAGGTAACTGCTTTTCAACTTGAGAGTTTGATTCTGGCTCAGAACGAACGCTGGCGGCAGGCCTAACACATGCAAGTCGAGCGCGCCCTTCGGGGTGAGCGGCGGACGGGTTAGTAACGCGTGGGAATATGCCCTTTGGTACGGAATAGCCTCTGGAAACGGAGAGTAATACCGTATGAGCCCTTCGGGGGAAAGATTTATCGCCAAAGGATTAGCCCGCGTTAGATTAGGTAGTTGGTGGGGTAATGGCCTACCAAGCCTACGATCTATAGCTGGTTTTAGAGGATGATCAGCAACACTGGGACTGAGACACGGCCCAGACTCCTACGGGAGGCAGCAGTGGGGAATCTTGGACAATGGGGGCAACCCTGATCCAGCCATGCCGCGTGAGTGATGAAGGCCCTAGGGTCGTAAAGCTCTTTCGCCTGTGAAGATAATGACGGTAGCAGGTAAAGAAACCCCGGCTAACTCCGTGCCAGCAGCCGCGGTAATACGGAGGGGGTTAGCGTTGTTCGGAATTACTGGGCGTAAAGCGCACGTAGGCGGATCGGAAAGTTGGGGGTGAAATCCCGGGGCTCAACCCCGGAACTGCCTCCAAAACTATCGGTCTAGAGTTCGAGAGAGGTGAGTGGAATTCCGAGTGTAGAGGTGAAATTCGTAGATATTCGGAGGAACACCAGTGGCGAAGGCGGCTCACTGGCTCGATACTGACGCTGAGGTGCGAAAGTGTGGGGAGCAAACAGGATTAGATACCCTGGTAGTCCACACCGTAAACGATGAATGCCAGTCGTCGGGTAGCATGCTATTCGGTGACACACCTAACGGATTAAGCATTCCGCCTGGGGAGTACGGTCGCAAGATTAAAACTCAAAGAAATTGACGGGGGCCCGCACAAGCGGTGGAGCATGTGGTTTAATTCGAAGCAACGCGCAGAACCTTACCAACCCTTGACATCCTAGGACCGTTCCAGAGATGGATCTTTCACTTCGGTGACCTAGTGACAGGTGCTGCATGGCTGTCGTCAGCTCGTGTCGTGAGATGTTCGGTTAAGTCCGGCAACGAGCGCAACCCACATCCTTAGTTGCCAGCAGTTCGGCTGGGCACTCTAGGGAAACTGCCCGTGATAAGCGGGAGGAAGGTGTGGATGACGTCAAGTCCTCATGGCCCTTACGGGTTGGGCTACACACGTGCTACAATGGCAGTGACAATGGGTTAATCCCAAAAAACTGTCTCAGTTCGGATTGGGGTCTGCAACTCGACCCCATGAAGTCGGAATCGCTAGTAATCGCGTAACAGCATGACGCGGTGAATACGTTCCCGGGCCTTGTACACACCGCCCGTCACACCATGGGAGTTGGTTCTACCCGACGGCCGTGCGCTAACCTTTTGGAGGCAGCGGACCACGGTAGGATCAGCGACTGGGGTGAAGTCGTAACAAGGTAGCCGTAGGGGAACCTGCGGCTGGATCACCTCCTTTCTAAGGATGTTTCTAGTATCTTGAGCTTGCTCTTGATCGTGAAGCACTTAGCAAAAGATCAACAAACAAAGTTGATCAAACTCATGGACCGAGCCGTCCTCATATCTCTTCAGAACACATCAGGCCGACCGGCCTGTCTGGGTCGGTAGCTCAGGTGGTTAGAGCGCACGCCTGATAAGCGTGAGGTCGGAGGTTCAAGTCCTCCTCGACCCACCACTAGATTAGGGTGCGTAGCACCTGAATGGGGCCTTAGCTCAGCTGGGAGAGCGCCTGATTTGCATTCAGGAGGTCAGGAGTTCGATCCTCCTAGGCTCCACCATTTATCCGATCAGATCGTTAAGAGCCTTTGGGTTCTTAACCGTCCGATTGGACGTCGCTTCTTCGGAGGCATTGACATCGTATAGAGAGAAATCAATCAACACTGTTTGATCGCGCCGAGTGAGGCGTTGATCTCAGTTGGTCCTCTTCGGAGGAGGTTCGATTGGGGATGTTTCCTCGTCCCTCTTTGAATATCCCGGCTGAAACGAACAGAGTTGTCCAAGTCAAGTACACTAACCCGCATAACTTAACGGTTATGCATTGTCTTCTATCCTCCATGTGGGGCCGACCGACATCGGCAGCATGGGTTCCAGGATGGAAGGCGGGAAAGTATGCTTTTGGTTCAGAAGAAAGATCGCCTTTAGTTACCAGCTGGGCGGTCGCGATTGATTTGATTACTAGCGCAGCTTTGGTTGTGTGCGGTCAAACGCACTCAAGTAGCCGAATAGGCGGTAGTGCCAATATCAAGTCTTTCTCTTTCTGGATCAAATCAAGCGCGAGAAGGGCGTTTGGTGAATGCCTTGGCAGCAAGAGGCGATGAAAGACGTGATACTCTGCGATAAGCCATGGGGAGCTGAGAATAAGCTTTGATCCATGGATCTCTGAATGGGGCAACCCACCTGAAAGCTTCATATTGTTAGTTTTGCTAATCAATATGTTGCTTAAACAGGTACTTAAGACCTGAATACATAGGGTTTTAAGAGCAAACCCGGGGAACTGAAACATCTAAGTACCCGGAGGAAAGGAAATCAATTGATACTCCCCTAGTAGCGGCGAGCGAACGGGGACCAGCCGAGCCAGATAAGTGACTAGAACACGTTGGGAAGCGTGGCCATAGCGGGTGACAGCCCCGTATAGGAAGCTTTGATGGACGTATTAAGTAGGGCGGAACACGTGAAATTCTGTCTGAAGATCGGAGGACCACCTTCGAAGGCTAAGTACTCCTTGCTGACCGATAGCGAACCAGTACCGTGAGGGAAAGGTGAAAAGCACCCCGACGAGGGGAGTGAAACAGTACCTGAAACCGAACGCCTACAATCAGTCGGAGGATCCTCGAGATCTGACGGCGTACCTTTTGTATAATGGGTCATCGACTTGGTCTTACGAGCAAGCTTAAGCCGTTAGGTGTAGGCGTAGCGAAAGCGAGTCTTAATAGGGCGCATGAGTTCGTGGGATCAGACCCGAAACCGAGTGATCTAGGCATGGCCAGGTTGAAGGTAAGGTAACACTTACTGGAGGACCGAACCCACATCCGTTGAAAAGGATCGGGATGAGCTGTGCCTAGGGGTGAAAGGCCAATCAAACTCGGAGATAGCTGGTTCTCTGCGAAATCTATTTAGGTAGAGCGTCATCCGAATACCCCGGGGGGTAGAGCACTGGATGGGTAATGGGGCCCCACAGGCTTACTGATCCTAACCAAACTCCGAATACCCGGGAGTACTAGATGGCAGACACACTGCGGATGCTAACGTCCGTAGTGGAGAGGGAAACAACCCTGACCTACGACTAAGGCCCCCAATTCATGGCTAAGTGGGAAAGCAGGTGGGACGACCAAAACAACCAGGAGGTTGGCTTAGAAGCAGCCATCCTTTAAAGATAGCGTAACAGCTCACTGGTCTAAACAAGTTGTCCTGCGGCGAAGATGTAACGGGGCTCAAGCCATGAGCCGAAGTCTAGGGATGCGTAAGCATCGGTAGCAGAGCGTAGTGTGACATAGGACTTATCCTGTATTGCCGCTGGTTATGCGGCGCGGGCAACCGCGCTCAAGTAGCCGAATAGGCGGTAGCGCAGGATCGAGTCCTTTCGATGAAGCGGGCGCGTGAGCGATCCCGTGGAGAGATCACTAGTGAGAATGATGACATGAGTAGCGACAAAGAGTGTGAGAGACACTCTCGCCGAAAGTCCAAGGGTTCCTGCTTAAAGCTAATCTGAGCAGGGTAAGCCGGCCCCTAAGCCGAGGCCGAAAGGCGTAGGCGATGGGAACTAGGTTAATATTCCTAGGCCAGGAGGATGTGACGGATCACAGGTGTAGTTCAATCTTATCGGATTGATTGGGCTGCTGAGTGGTTCCTGGAAATAGCCCTCCATCAGACCGTACCCTAAACCGACACAGGTGGACTGGTAGAGCATACCAAGGCGCTTGAGAGAACGATGTTGAAGGAACTCGGCAAAATACCTCCGTAAGTTCGCGAGAAGGAGGCCCGGTTCCTAGGCAACTAGGGGCTGGGGGCACAAACCAGGGGGTGGCGACTGTTTATTAAAAACACAGGGCTCTGCGAAGTCGCAAGACGACGTATAGGGTCTGACGCCTGCCCGGTGCCTGAAGGTTAAAAGGAGAGGTGAGAGCCTTGAATTGAAGCCCAGGTAAACGGCGGCCGTAACTATAACGGTCCTAAGGTAGCGAAATTCCTTGTCGGGTAAGTTCCGACCTGCACGAATGGCGTAACGACTTCCCCGCTGTCTCCAACATCGACTCAGCGAAATTGAATTGCCTGTCAAGATGCAGGCTTCCCGCGGTTAGACGGAAAGACCCCGTGCACCTTTACTACAGCTTCGCACTGGCATCAGGATTGTGATGTGCAGGATAGGTGGTAGGCTTTGAAGCGGAAACGCAAGTATCCGTGGAGCCTCCCTTGAGATACCACCCTTCGCACTCTTGATGTCTAACCGCGGTCCGTTATCCGGATCCGGGACCCTGCGTGGCGGGTAGTTTGACTGGGGCGGTCGCCTCCTAAAGCGTAACGGAGGCGCGCGAAGGTTGGCTCAGAGCGGTCGGAAATCGCTCGTTGAGTGCAATGGCAGAAGCCAGCCTGACTGCGAGACTGACAAGTCGAGCAGAGTCGAAAGACGGCCATAGTGATCCGGTGGTCCCGAGTGGAAGGGCCATCGCTCAACGGATAAAAGGTACGCCGGGGATAACAGGCTGATACTGCCCAAGAGTCCATATCGACGGCAGTGTTTGGCACCTCGATGTCGGCTCATCTCATCCTGGGGCTGGAGCAGGTCCCAAGGGTACGGCTGTTCGCCGTTTAAAGAGGTACGTGAGCTGGGTTTAGAACGTCGTGAGACAGTTCGGTCCCTATCTGCCGTGGGTGTAGGAGACTTGAGAGGAGTTGCCCCTAGTACGAGAGGACCGGGGTGAACGATCCACTGGTGGACCAGTTGTCGTGCCAACGGCAGTGCTGGGTAGCTATGATCGGACAGGATAACCGCTGAAGGCATCTAAGCGGGAAGCCCCCCTCAAAACAAGGTCTCCCTGAGGGCCGTGGAAGACCACCACGTCAATAGGCCGGAGATGTAAGCGCAGTAATGCGTTCAGTTGACCGGTACTAATCGCCCGATAGGCTTGATTTGATCCAGTAACAGAAAGACAAATCAAAACCAGAAGCATACACCGACCTTGAGTTGGACAACGTTGATTGAAAACACAACCGAGTGGCAACGCACATACGCTAACTGCCATCTCGTCGCTTTCTTGCACAGCAAGAAAGTCGACATGGGCTTTTCCTCGGTTTGGTGGTCATAGCGCAAGTGAAACACCCGGTCCCATCCCGAACCCGGAAGTTAAGCACTGCCGCGCCAATGGTACTTGGGCTTAAGCCCCGGGAGAGTAGGTCACCGCCAAACCTAGTAAAAGCCCA
>NZ_JBQFPV010000023.1:0-8008 GCF_056536565.1 Ruegeria sp. CK3 | reverse complement strand
ACCGCGCGCATCTCGTCAGCGTCATGACAAAACGCGCCGTCCAAGACTGCTCGTAAACACAGAAACAACAAACCCAAAAGCCCCGGGCAAAACCCCGGGGCTTTTGCTATGACCGGAAGGTCCGGACAGAACCGTTCTGGTGAACACATATGACAATGGTGTTCTTGGTTGTTCGGTCGAGGATGGTTTGAATCTCAACCTCATCTGCATGGCAAAACGCCGTTGACAATGCATCTGCCGACGTCGCGTCTGCAGCCTGAACGCTAACCGTCGACCATAGGGGTGGGTGCATGGTTTTTGGATTCAGGACGTGAAAATGACCACCACCCAGTCGCAACACACCAGGACTTGAGGTGGCGATTGCATGATTTTTGAGGGTTCGGGTTTGAACGATACCGTATTGGGGATCGGAGACGCCAAGGGTCCAATTGCGCCCTGCGGCGTAGTACTCACCGATATTGACCAATACGTTCCCCCACCCCGCCTGGCGCAGCACCTCTGTGACCAGATCCGTGGCGTAGCCCTGCGCAATACCATTCAGCGTCAGTGCCTGGCCGGCATCCAGCGCAATGTAATCGGGCGAAATCCGAATCCGGTCCCATCCAAGGGCTTTGCGCGCGGCATCGAGGTCTCCATTCTGAGCCGCTGCCCGCCACAAGGGTTGAACGGTCGGATCAAAGCGCCCGTCGGTCTGCCGGTAGGCGCGATCACAGGCGCGCAGAAGCGCCAGCATTTCGGGCGTGGGTGCTTTCAGGAGGCCAGAACGGTTCAACCGAGACAAGTCGGAATTCGGCCGATAGAGGCTGAACAATGCTTCGCAGCGTTCAAGCTCGGCTCGGATGCGGGCGATGGCGGGTTCGGCAACGTCAGGAGGCGCGTCAAAGGTCAGGCTGACCTCGGCGCCCAAAGCGTCGCCGTACCATTTTGTGGGCTGGGCCGCCGCCGGGGTCGCCAACGCGGCGGCAGAAATGGCAAGGAAGCGGCGGCGGTTTATCATTCGGCGGCGACCTCTCTGGCTTGGCGTCGAGCGGCGACAATCAGAGGCACGCATTTCGTGCTATCGTCATGAATCGTCACACAGTCAAGACATTGAAAGCACTCATCATATTGGATGCGTCCACTCTTTGCGATGGCCCCGTATTTACATTTGACCTTACACAACTGGCAGGGAGAACCGCATTCTGCGCGCCGGTCGATCCAATCGCGCCCGCGCAATAGCCCTCCGATCGCCATGAAGGCGCCAAGCGGGCAGACATAGCGGCAAAATCCCTTGAACAGCACCATTCCAAGGAACAGCCATCCCGCCGCATAGGCCACGTAATACCATTCCCGCACAAAGAAGGTGGTGACCGCGGTTTTGAAGGGCTCGACCTCGGCAGCTTTGTCCACTTGATCGGGAGCGACGAACACAACGCCCACAAGACCCGCGAGGATGACATATTTCAACCATTTCAGACGCCTGTCCCAAGCCTCGGACGGCTCAATTTGCGGCAGGCGGAGGGCTTTGCCAAGGTGATGCGCGAACTCTTGCATCGCGCCGAAGGGGCAGAGCCAGCCGCAGAACAGCCCCCTACCCCATGCGATGAAACCAGCGATCGAAACCGCCCAGATTAGCAAGGAAAACGGGTCATAAAGAAGGAATGCGAAACTGCCACCCTCGACTGCTGCTCTGAGTGTTCCAAGAACGGTGACGATGGAAAGCTGCCCTTGCCCCCACCATCCGACAAAGCCGATGACAACGGCCAGCACGCCCATGCGGAGGGGCGTGAACAAAGGATGGGCCGCCAGTGCATTCATGCGAAAGCTGAGCGCAGCGATGAGACCTGTCAGGAAAATCCCCAGAACGATCATGTCGGCCTGACGGTTGCGGAGCGCCTCAAGCCATGGCGGGACCGGCGTGATCTGAACCGGACGGGCAAAGAACCGCTCGGGTGTGACATGCAGCACCTCAAGCGTGACTGAGCCTATTTCAGGTTGGAACATGCCGTGTTCCCGCACGGCAAGCACGTTCAGAACCCAATCGCGTGAGGGGTCAAAGCCCAGCCTGCGGTCTGTGCGCAAGATCATGGCGGTCCCATTGGGCAGACCATCGGCCAGCTCCACAAACAGATCGGCATCGCGCAGGGCAACCGGAAAGCCATCCTGTTCCGCCGACAACCAATCTGGCGCGGTATTGCGCACGAAATCCTCACTGACCAACCCGTGGCGTGCGGTTTCGATAACCAGGATCGGTTCATCATTGTCCGAGATTTCCAGAAAGCTCTGGAGTTCGTCGAAACTGTCCTCGGCCAGCGCGGCGCGGGCGATGGAAGTAGGCCCCAAATCGACAACCCAGATGTCTAAGAACGGCTCATCCGGGTACTCCTGCGCCTCAGGATCATCATCCTCCCACAAGGTGCCTGTGAACAAGGCGTCGACTTGCGCGTTGGTGTAGGTTTTGCGCGTGGCGATGCCCTGATCGACCAGATCCTGCCAGGTCAGGTCCTCTTGGTACTCGGGGTTGGGAAAGGCGGGCGGCGCGGTGGCCAGCCCCTGCATTTTTTCGCGGGCCACTGCCAGCGCGGCCCCCATGACGGATTCGTGGGCAATGCGCACACTGGCCGTCGCTTTGGTGACGCCATCCAGATAAACAAGCTGTGAACCCGCCGCCGCATCGCCATAGGGTGTTCCCACCACAATCGAATCCGAAATCGACAGCCCGCCATATTGTTCAAAGAATTTGTGAAACGGGGCCTCACCCAGACCCGAGACAAATATCGGCTCGTTGTGTTCGATCAGTTGGACGTCCAGAAAGCGCCCCTCAAGGTCCAGCACCACCAGCATGTTGATCGGCGCGCCTGAGAATCCCGGCAAGGGGGCCAAGGGTTCAGATTCAAACACATATCCGGCCTCACTGCCGCCCGAGTTCAGCAGGCTGTAGACCCCGTCATCGTTCAGCGCTTCCCCGAGCGAAAACGGGGCGCGGATATAGGTTTCGATCTGCTCACGCGGCAGAGGCTCTGCCTGAACCGACAGGCCGCTGAAAAGCAAAAACACAAGTAGCAGGATCGCGCGCATATGCGTGAGACTATATTTCCACCTGCGCCCATGACATTCGACGAAAGTCCTAAGTCCCGCCTCTACGACCCCAAGGCGGTTGACGCAGCCGCCCCGGCCCCTCAACACTACATCCCATCCCTACGACCAAAGGAGCATTTTCCGAAAATCGCGCCGGTAGTAGGTTTTCAACAACGCCAGTCATTCATCGGGAGGACACTATGACCTGGAGCACACCGAAGCTGAAAGAAGTGAACTGCGGTATGGAGATCAACATGTACTCTCCGTCCGAGGACGAAGGCCGCGAGTACGAGCCCGACCTGTTCTGAACACGTGAACGCAGCGGAGGCCCAAAGTGCATTTCCTGGTTCTTGGGGCTTCTGCAGGTGGCGGTTTGCCACAATGGAACTGCGGTTGCCGGAATTGCGAGGACGCCCGTAAGGGCAAGATCCCGCCCTCCGGCCAGTCCTCGTTGGCGGTGTCCCCGGATGGTTTGAGTTGGAGCATCCTGAACGCCTCGCCCGATATTCGCCAGCAGATGCTGGACAGCCCCAAAATGCACCCCCGCGCGCTGCGCGATACGCCTGTGGCCTCGGTCCTGCTGACCAACGGGGATATCGACCATATCGCCGGGTTGCTCAGCCTGCGTGAACAGACCCCGTTCACCCTGTTTGCCACGGGCGATATACTGGATGTGCTGTCTCAGAACCGGATTTTCGATGCGGTCAACCGCGAGAAGGTGGGCCGTCGTCAGATTGCTCTGGGCGATGAGCTCACCCTACAAGAGGGGCTGCAGGCGCAGCTTTTTGCGGTGCCCGGCAAGGTGCCGCTGTTCATGGAGGGCGACAGCGTCCAGACCGATCTTCTGGGCGAACAGACCGTGGGCGTCCGGCTGACCACCACCGACAAGACCGCCTATTACATCCCCGGCTGCGCGCAGGTGACCGATGACCTGTTGGCTCGAATTGCAGACGCCGATCAGCTGTTCTTTGATGGCACGCTTTGGGACGATGATGAGATGATCCGCACCGGAACCGGAGTGAAAACGGGGCAGCGGATGGGGCATATCTCGATCAGCGGGCCCGAGGGGTCAATCGCCCGACTGCAAGAGATCCGCGCGGCGAAAACCTTCATCCACATCAACAACACCAACCCGGTTCTGCAACCCGACAGCCCGGAACGCGCCTTTGTGGAAACCGCAGGCTGGACCATCGCCTATGACGGGCAGGAGATCACGATATGAGCCGCGACACTCTTGAGGCCCGCCTGCGTCAGATCGGGGCTGAGCGTTATCACGACAAACACCCGTTTCATCACCGGCTGCACAGCGGGGAATGCACCCCCGATCAGGTGCGCGCCTGGGTGATCAATCGCTGGGCCTATCAGGCAGCGATTCCGATGAAGGATGCCGCCTTCATGTCGCGCTGCACTGATCCCGATATCCGGCGCGAGTGGCGATCCCGCATCGAAGACCACGATGGCGGCGTGACCGAGGGCGGCGGTATCCGGCGCTGGCTGAAATTGGCCGAGGCCGTGGGGCTTGATCCCGACTATGTCGCCTCGAGCCGCGGTATCCTGCCCGCGACCCAATTCGCCGTCGACGCCTATGTGCATTACGTGCGCGAAAAGCCTCTGTTACAGGCGGTCGCGTCTTCTCTGACCGAGTTGTTTGCCCCCAAAATCCACGAACAGCGGATTGAGGGCCTGTTGCAGCACTATGACTTCGCCAATTCCGACAGCCTGTCCTATTTCCAAAAACGTCTGACCCAAGCCCCCAAGGACGTGGCATTCGGCCTGAACTGGGTTTTGGACCATGCGGACACAGAGGAAAAAGAAGATATGGCCTGCGAGGCGCTGATCTTCAAAACCAACGTACTGTGGGCGCAGCTGGATGCGCTCTGGTCGGGATATGTGGAACCGGGCCTGATCCCGCCCGGTGCGTGGAAACCGGGGGAAGGCCTGTTATGACGCTTGAGCTGCAGCAGTCCGATCGCCCCTATCTGCCGCGCGGCGTTCGGGTTCAGCGTGACACGGTGCGTGACCGCATGGTCCTACAGGCCCCGGAAAAGGTAATCGAACTGGACGATATCGGTGTCGCCATCCTGTCGCGGGTGGATGGGAAGACCTCGTTTAGCCAGATCGTCACTGATCTTGCCACCACTTACGGCGCCCCTGCCGATCAGGTCGAAACCGATGTTCAACACTTCCTGCAGGCTCTGCGCAGCCGCCTCTACGTGTTGGTGCAGTCATGACCGCCCCAGCCCCCATCGCGCTTTTGGCCGAACTCACCCACCGCTGCCCGCTCAGCTGCCCTTATTGCAGCAACCCGGTCGAGCTAGAACGCAAAGAGACAGAACTGGATACCCAGACCTGGGTGGATGTGTTCCAGCAGGCGTTCGACATGGGCGTCCTGCAATTGCACCTGTCAGGGGGTGAGCCCGCCTCGCGCCGCGATCTCGAAGACCTTACAGCACAGGCCGCACGTATCGGGCTTTACACCAACCTGATCACCTCCGGCATCGGGCTAACCCCCAAACGGCTGGACCGGCTCGAGGAGGCAGGGCTGGATCACATCCAACTTTCCTTGCAGGGCACGAATGCCGATCTGGCCGATCGCATTGGAGGCTATCGAGGGGGTTTTGACCGAAAAATGATCATCGCCAAAGAGATCGGTGACAGGGGTATCCCGCTGACCCTGAACGCGGTCATGCATCGCCACAATCTTGATGATCTGGATCGCACGATCGAAATGGCCGTCGAACTGGGCGCCCGCAGGCTCGAGGTCGCTTGTGTGCAATTCCATGGCTGGGCTCTGCCGAACCGCGCCGCACTGCTGCCGACGCTTGAGCAGACCCAGGCCGTTAAAGACACCGTTGCCCGCGCCAGCAGGGACTTGCGAGGCGTTCTGGCCATCGACTTCGTACCGCCTGATTATTACTCGGACTTTCCTAAGGCCTGTATGGGCGGCTGGGGGTCAACAGGCCTGAATATCACGCCCAACGGCACCGTCCTGCCCTGCCATGCGGCGCAGACAATCACCCATCTGGCATTCGAGTCCCTGCGCGATAAACCTTTGTCGGACATCTGGCACCACAGCAGCGCCTTCAACGCCTATCGGGGAACCGATTGGTTGCCCGAACCCTGCCAAAGCTGCGAGAGGAAAGAAATCGACTTCGGAGGTTGTCGTTGTCAGGCGATGGCCTTTGCGCAGGATGCCGAAGCCATCGATCCCGTTTGCAAAAAGTCACCGCTGAATAGCCGCGTCAAAGACGTTTTGGACGCCATGTCAGCCAATCCTGAAAATGAATTCATCTATCGCAAAGCTTGACCCCAACCAAGTGCTATTGCGGACAGAAATATCTTGGAACATCTGTTGGAGCGGATTGCGACACACCGCAAATCCTTAAGGCTATAGAGCATGATTTCGATCCGGTTACGCCCTTTTTAGTGACCTTTGTCGTATTTGACAGCCTCCGTGCGTCGCCTGCGACCTTAGAAACAGGCGCGTAGCCCTTTTTCTTTCGACGCATCTCAGATGCCGGTCAGCGTCTTAGCCATGGTCTTCAATCAGCCAGTCAACATCTGATACGCTGCTAAGCAAGGCCCGCATGCCGATTTAGTCGCTAGCGTGCCCGGCAGTAAAAAAAGGTTTACCGGACGCCCTTGGCTATCACAGATATCGTGCTACTTGGTCTTCGCGCTACGATAGGCGCAGCCAATCAGGCGTCCACGCCCTCGTTTTTGAACGCCAGACTGTTCGCTATTAGGTGCTTTTGCGCATCCAGAAACAGCACGCTGAATTGAGAGCTCTTGTTCTATTCACACCCAAGATACCGCCGCTTTCTGCTTTCTTCGGGAGTAGATTTGAAATGTTTGAAGAAGCTCCGGGACATGGCGGAACGAGACGAAAACCCAGTCGCGGCGGCAACTTCTGCAAAGGGCATGTCCGTGTATTTAAGCAAGATCCCAACCCGCTCCAAACGCAACTCTTTGTAAGTGTCCAGAAGCTTCGCATTTGTTTTGCTGAGATATCTTCTCTGAAGCTGCCGGACAGACGTACCGACTGTCGCGGCAAGTTCTGAAATGCTCAACGGGTCTTCGATATGCTTCATCATGGTCGCCAGCGTATGAATGACCACCTCGTCCCCTTTGGCTTCGCCGATGAGCCGATTGGCAATTTGACTCTCGGTTTTCTCCCCGGGCTCGCTCAATCCGACATATCTGCGTAGCGCATCAGCAATATGTTGACCGTGATCATCCGAAACGAGCTCCGAAAGTAATCCCAGAGCACTGATGCGGGTATTGGCGCTGTGCAATCGACCATCTGTCGCCAGGCAAGTTGATGCCCCATAGCTGACAATTCCCTGTTCAAAAGCAGCCGCTTCAAAAGTGGCATGCACTGCAGCCGCCATAGGTTCAGAGCCTGCCATCTGTGCCAGCAACATCACGGCGCCACCAACCAAAATCACTCTGGGTGACAGATTCATCACTTGCGAAACCCAAAGCTTTTGGTCTCCTGCCGGGCACCATGCACTTTCCAAGTCGCCCCAGAAAACCGCAGTCCGCCCAGCCCAATCAAGTGGTCCACCAACTTTGTCGGTAGCAACAACACGTGCTGTCACCACATAGGCTTTTTTAGCGATCAATTTGTTCAACGCATGGAAAAACTCCACGACCAATTCTGCTGATGCCCTATCCTCTTGGCAGCGCAGAATGACTTCGATGTGATGAGGGCGTTCTTTTGCCACGTTGGCGATTTGAGCTGAACCTGCGTGACAATTTCGTATGACATAATGCTTCATCAGAACCACCAACTGGTTTGATTGGGTCGAGTGAAGGACGCATTGTTCCCTTCGATGACCCCCGCCTTTCGGCGGGGTTTGTTGTTTCACTCTGCGGCTTCTTCGTATGCTTCCATTGGTGGGCATGTGCAGACAAGGTTTCGGTCACCGTATGCGTTGTCGACGCGGTT
>NZ_JBQFPV010000022.1:0-14764 GCF_056536565.1 Ruegeria sp. CK3 | reverse complement strand
TCTCTTCAACCTGATCCTGCAGCAGCGCGCGCTGGATCTCATTAAGTACTGATTTCGCCTCGACCAGACACAGTCCAAGGTCTTCCTCGGACGCATCAACCGACCGGCGTTCCAGGGTGCAAATCTCGTGTGATCGCTTCTCGCCCCAACCAAACTCAGTCTCTAACCTGATCTTGAATTTCATCGCTATGCCTCCTGCAAAACAACAAGACATTAGATCAGAATCTTCAGGTATCCCCACATTCTTTCCACTCCCTCAGGCCAAGGTCATTCCGCTGCTGCAATCTGAGCGCGACGTGATTGGCATTGCCCAGACCGGCACGGAGAAAACCGCCTCATTCGTATTGCCCCTGTTGCATCGAATTGGGCGTGAGAAATCAAAACCAGCACCGAAACACTGCACCGCGTTGATCCTGACGCCGACGCGCGAGCTTGCGGCGCAGATCGTGGACAACATCCGTGCTTACAGCCAGTTCAGCCAGATTTCCGCGACGCTTGTCGTCGGTGGCGTGCGCTCCGGCGGGCAGATCAAAGCCCTCAGCGGCGGTGTGGACATTGTGGTGGCAACGCCCGGTCGCCTGCTGGACCACCTTGGCACGGGTGTTATTAACCTGTCCGCGACCAAATCAATTGTGGTGGATGAAGCCGATCAGATGCTGGATTTGGGCTTTCTGCCCAGCATTCACAAGATCATGGCCAAGCTGCCCGAGACACGCCTGACGGCGTTGCTTTCGGCAACCATGCCAAGACAGACCAGAAAGCTTGCCGATGACTTCCTGTACAATCCGGCAGAGGTTCAGGTGGCGGCTGTTTCAAAACCGATAGAGCGGATCGCGCAGAGCGTCCGGCTTGTGGCCAAGCAGGACAAACGTCGTGCCCTGGCAGACATTCTGTCGGACAAAGCTGTTCACCGCGCGGTCGTTTTTACACGCACCAAGCGCGGTGCAGATAACGTCTGCAAACACTTGATTGCAGCCGGGATCAACTCCGCTGCCATTCACGGGAACAAAAGCCAGCCTCAGCGCGAACGCGCCATGGCGGGTTTCCGGTCAGGCGCAACTACCGTCCTTGTGGCCACCGATATTGCGGCACGGGGCATCGACATCGACGATGTGTCTCATGTGGTGAATTATGAGCTTCCGAATGTGCCGGAATCCTATGTGCATCGCATCGGCAGAACCGCCCGCGCAGGCCGAACAGGCACCGCAATTTCGCTGTGTGATCGCGAAGAGATGTCCCTCCTGCGGATATTGAAAAACTGATCGGCAACAGGCTGCCAAGCGACACAGGATCGCAAGACGAGCCTGTGAAACGCGGTCGCGATGCCAAGCCGCAAATGCCCTGTGCTGCCAAAATTGCGCCGTCGCCAAAACCGCGAACGGTTAGTCACGTAACGCGTCAGCGGAACGGACACCAACAGCACAAGATCGGCCCCGCCCAAGCGCAGGATGGTCTTATGCGGATGCTCTCCAATATTGGTGAGTTCACCCAACCTGCTGTCTGAACGCAGCAAGCTGCCCCGCCAATCCCGGCGGGCGCACATGTCATTGAAAGGATAATCTCATGACGACCGGAACAGTAAAATGGTTCAACGAAACTAAGGGCTTTGGCTTCATCGAACTGGATAACGGCAGCGGTGACACGTTCGTGCATATCAGCGCCGTTCAGCGCTCTGGCCTCGACAGCCTGAAAGAAGGCGCAAAGGTCGGCTTCGATATCGTCGAAGACCGGATGCGCGGCAAGTCCTCTGCCGAAAACCTGAAATTGCAGTAAATTGCTTTTAAGCAACTTCACTCAGCGGCCATATTGGCCGCTGAGTGGTAGTTTCTGAAGTCGCAAACGCATTCTTTTGCTGCTTTGCGAGGCAATGGCGAGATCGGATCTGCAAATCCTATCCCCCTTTAGTGAACCTCGTTGCAGTGGATATCTCCGCCCACCCCGCAGCGAAGACAGGGAATGAAAGGGGTGGTTCGATGCCCAGCGAACGCGCCACTTGTGCCCGAATATCCTGCAGAAAATCCGCTTCATTCCGTCACTCTTTTTGATCATCTTCAAAATCCTGCAATACTTTTTTACCCAACGCGGTGACGCGGTACGTTGTACCTTGTCCGGATTTTGGTGAATCTCGCGTAGCCAATCCTTCCGAAACTAAGCGTTCGAGCTGAAATGTAACCTGGTCTTCGACATCGCCACTGACCAAGGACAACGTATGGCCACCCGATATAGCCAGGGTTTTCAAAGCAGTAATGTCACTACGCGATCTCATGGCGACGCCTCTTCTTGACTGCGCTTTCGGGGTAGCTATCCATAGATACGAACCCCTGCGACTTCACGCCTATTACACTATATCGAGATGCGTTGAACGGTGCAGTGAATTTGTTAGGCCGGCTTGCACCTGCGAAATTCACACGAACTCCAACCTCCTTTCCGAGCAAACAAAGTTCAATGGCCGTAATGCACCGTTGCTCCGGTTTGAACACTGTGCAGCATCGGACAGCAGGACCTTTTTCTCGCGGGCAATGACGACCCAGTGCCGACATCCAGCACCTCATCATAATGCTGCGGCTGCAGCCCGATTTGTTGCCATTCGCTGCGTGCGATAATTTTGGGGCAGTTTGAACTCTCAGTCTGCGCGACTTTGCCGTCATTCGTTCTGGAGCCTTCGCTGAAGCAGCATTTGCTCGCGGTCGCGCATACTTATTGTTGCGGCGCGGCGAGTGTCACCAATCAGGTCATTCGCAGGCGTTGTATTTGCGTTAACGGAAACCGTACCTTCGCCGCAGCACGGTCGGACAAGCAAGACGCGGGATATAGCAAACCTTAAAACTTTGGTTCTTGCTTCGTGTTTGAACTGATCAGGAACGAGGTGCCAAAAGTGTGTCTATTTGCTGTTAAGCTTTTTTTGGCGAGCGTAATCTAGTTTTCCGATGCGGGACATAACGTTACTGCCGAACGCGATAGCCGGAAGCAATGATCTGGTCTATCAGAACAGCGGCGGCCTGGTGCATATCCTTTTCTTCCTTGTTGCCAACCGCTGCTTCGTGGGCAGCGGCTGCGTCACGCAGAACTCCCACAATCTCATGTTCGGGGAGGAGCTCACGATCTTTAATTGCAAGCAAAAGCGCTTCACAGATTGAGAGTGCGGCTATTCCTGAGTAGTCTTGCCGGTCGGCCATGGTAGACGTCCTTTTTTGACAGGCGTCCAAGCAAGGAAGCGCCACGATGAATTGCACCATTCTGGCATGGATTGCAGTATACTTAACTGATCGAAAGCAGTCTTTGCGTGGTATAGTTTTGCGGACGGCTCATTGATGAAGGAAGAATATTTGCCCACTATCAATAACAGCCCCCTCACCCGAAAGCTCTCAAACTTCGTCTCTCTGACTGAGGTTGAACTTGCGGTATTAGCGCGCCTGCACAAGCGTCGCAGGACCTTTGAAGCGGGACGTGACCTTGTGCATCAAGGGCAATCAGAGCAGGCTGCCTACGTTCTGTCCTCGGGCTGGGTTTGTTCCTACAAAACCCAGACAGACGGTTCGCGTCAGATCGTCGACTTCCAAGTACCGGGTGACTTTCTGGGCTTGCGGAGCGTTCTGCTGCACACCTCGGATCACAGCATAGAACCAATCATGGAAATCCAAGCCATTGAGGTAGTAGTGGATGATCTCCTGGAAGCATTTGCGCAAACGCCCCGGCTGGCGACAGCAATCCTTTGGGCGGTCTCTAGAGATGAAGCGATGGTGGTTGAGCACCTGGTCAACATAGGACGGCGAGATGCGAGTGAGCGCATGGCGCATTTTCTTTTGGAACTTGGTGTGAGGCTGACTCAGGTCGGGATGGCAACCAAGATGGGATATACCTGCCCACTGACACAATACCATCTTGCCGATGCGCTGGGACTGAGTGCTGTACATGTTAATCGTGTCCTACGGCAACTGCGGGAGAAGGGGCTGGTTACTTTTCAATCCGGGCAAGTGGCATTTGATGATTATGACGGACTGGTGACGTTGGCCGGTTTTGACCCCACTTATCTGGATCAGGTCGGGCCACTGTTGAAACAATAGGTTCACCCCTTCGGCGATGCCGGGATTTTGACGATAGTTGCCTGGTTAGAGACGCCATTCGCTTCGGCAGATTTGGGATTTCACTGAAAAAGAAGCGCAAGATAAATACAGTCCGATTGCGGTACTGGATTTCCTGCGCTTCTCAAATACTCGTTAAGAACACGCCAGCAAATATCCCGCCAACACACATCACGTTGCCGGAATCCAAACATCGTTGCACTGACGCAGGTTAGTCAATTTTTGGCAGTACCTGATCCTCGGGCACCAAATGCATTTGAGATTCCAATAAAATCTCAGGTCATTGGCCGCAGACTAACATCGATCAGCGCGCGTCTGCCATTTGCACATTATTCTAAATTACAACGCCAGTACTACCGCGGTGCTTACGAGCGTGTACCGCGGCAGACTGCGCGGGGAAGATCCAACAAACTATATGGAGGACCAAGGTGAGCACGAGATCGTCCAGTTCTTTGGTGACGTTTTCAAATCCGTTCTCTTTGTCCGGCTACCCGGATGAACTTCCTGCAGGCGAGTATGAAGTAGTTGTTGAAGAAGAACTACTCCAGGGCCTGAGTTTCGAAGCATATCGAAGAACCGGAACCTACCTGACCGTTCAGGGCAAGGGCAGCAAGCCAGGCCGCACAGAAATGCGCCCAATTGACCCAGAAGATTTTGAACTGGCGCTCAAGCACGACCAGACCTTGGCTACATCTAACAATGACAGCGATGCGGCGCTTTCCCCGCAGGAGGAATAGATTATGAACACGCCCGAATGGCTTAAACCCGGAATCTACGGTGCCCTGATCGGAGGGGTTTTCGTAAGCGTCGTTGGATTTTCTTGGGGTGGATGGATGACCGGCGGTAGCGCGGACAAGATGGCCAACGCCATGTCCCGCGACAATGTAATCGCTGCGTTGGTTCCGGTCTGCGTCGACATGGCGAGAACTGACGCCCAACGCGCCGAAAAACTGACGACAATCAAAGAAGCTTCGTCTTTCAAGCAGAAGGATGCCGTCATGGCCGCTGGCTGGGCAACGGTACCAGGATCCCAAACTCCAAACAAAGATCTGGCGCAGGCCTGTATTGAGGGGCTGAACCTGGATGAATCGTAACTCAACAACTCAACTTTCGGACGACGCCGTTTGCACCAGGACAAATAGAAAAAATCAGCACTGGTTTTGCTCTCACTTCATGACTGCGTTGTTTGTTGCCGTTTTCAGCTGCTTGGTGGGCTCCTTTATCTCATCAAGTCCCGCATCGGCCGAAACAAATTCGATCCCGGATAACGCGCATCCCAAAAAGTATGGCGACGGTTGGGAATGCGATTTGTCCTATCGGTTGGAAGGCGAAGAATGCGTGGCCATTGTCGTGCCGGGAAATGCCTACCCCACAAACAGAACCTACGGCTCAGGGTGGGCATGTATGCACGGCTTTGTTGCAGTTGGCGGCACCACATGCACTGAAGTGATTGTGCCTGAGGGTGGATATCTCGATCCATCAGGTGAGAGGTGGCGGTGCCTGCGTGGATACACAAGAGTAGACGATAGCTGCCAGAAAATCGTGGTGCCGGATAATGCTTACCTGACGAATAGCACTTATGGATCTGCATGGCGTTGCAACCGTGGCTACGAAATAGACGGAGAAGCATGCGTGGCAGTAGCGGTGCCGGAAAACGCTTTTCTGAACGCATCAACCAGCGGGCGTCCCTGGACGTGCGAGCGTGGGTATTTTGAGCGCGACGGAAGGTGCGATGCCGTCTTTGTGCCTGAAAATGCTTTCTACGATGACGCGATCCATGGAGTTGGATGGAAATGCGAACGTGGCTACGAGGCGTCCGGTGATCGCTGCAATGCAATCGAGCTACCGGCAAATGCCCATATCGACCGATCCGGCAATGGGTGGCAATGCCACAAAAACTATCATCGATCAGAAGGGCTGTGTGTTCTGAACCAGTGAGAATTCAGACAGAAAGCCCACTTTCCCAAACTTCACAATTTTTGCCCGTCCTTACCAAGGACGCGCGTTTCACACTCCAAAAAGGAACAAATATGAAACCCGCACCCATTGCGTCGGATGCCAAGCAGTTCATTGCCAGCGATGCGCAAAAGCTGCCGCCTGAACAAGCAGTTTTTCCAGAGCTTCACCGCAAGACACTTGTGACAGATACACCGACTGCAATTGTGTTTTGCGAAGGAAACTTCGCAAAGATCGATGGCAAGACGGCTAATGGTCTCGTTCGACATTCACAGGCCTATCGCGTTCTTTCGGTGATCGACAGCACGTATGGCGGTCGTGACAGTGGCAAAGTGCTTGATAATGTCGCAAATCAGGTTCCCATCTTCGATGATCTTGATGCCGCCGTCGCTAATGAAGCTACGATCCCCGACACGTTTATTTACGGAATGGCGCCGGCCAGCGGCAGAATGTCCCTTGAGGATCGCGAAGTTGTCGTGGATGCGATAACGCTCGGAATGAACATCGTGAGTGGACTGCATGAATTTCTTAGTGATGATAAAGAGCTCGCCGGATTTGCCAAAATTCACGATGTCACGATACGCGACATTCGCAAGCCGCGGCCCAATCCCGACCTGCGCCTGTTAGATGGCAGTATTGGAGACGTCCAGGCGATCCGCATCGCGGTGTTCGGCACCGATTGTGCAATTGGAAAGCGTACAACCGCGACAATCCTGACATGTGCCCTTAACGCGCATGGGATCAAAACAGTTTTGGTCGGTACCGGCCAGACAGGATTGATGCAGGGCGCCAAGTATGGTGTCGCGATGGATTCGGTGCCGCCGCAATTTTGCTGTGGCGAGCTTGAGCGCGCTGTTGTTGCAGCATCTGAAGATGAACACCCGGATGTAATAGTGATCGAGGGCCAGGGCGCGCTAAGCCATCCGGCTTTTTGCACATCAGCCTTCATTCTGCGAGGCAGTCAGCCACATGCAGTTATTCTTCAACACGCGCCTAAACGAAAACGTCGATGTGATTTCCCCAACATGACTATGCCCGACCCTTGCGATGAAATCACCCTGATCGAGGCTTTTGCGAACACAGAGGTAATTGGCATGACGATCAACCATGAAGGAATGAATGATGTTGAGATTTCAAAGGCCATCACAGACTACAACTGCAAATTGTATCTCCCGGTCACTGACGCATTGAACCGTCCTCCAAAAAACTTGGTGAATATGGTTCTATCTGCCTTTCCGCGCTTGCAACCCGTACGTGCTACGACGATTGAATGAGCAAGCTGCGTATCGACGTTGATCTGGATAAAATTCGGTACAACACACGGTTCCTGGTCGACCACCTTAGACCCCGCGGAATTACGGTGACAGGTGTGACAAAAGCCGTTTGCGGTCATCCTGAGATTGCGAATGCTATGCTTGAAGGTGGCGCGACAGGGCTGGCGGACGCGCGGATCAGCAATATCATGCGTATGCGCGATGCTGGAATCTCGTGCTCCATATCCTTGATCCGAACGCCCATGCTGAGCCAGGTCGCGCAAGTCCTTGATAACTGCGATGTCAGCTTCAACACTGAGATGGACATTATCGCCAGCCTGGCCATCGAGGCGCTGGGGAAGAACATTACTCACAATATTATCCTGATGGTGGAAATGGGGGATATGCGGGAGGGCATCTTGCCTGAACACCTTGAGGGCACTGTGTCTCAAATTCTTAGAATGGAAGGGATTTCTCTGAAGGGGATTGGCGCAAATTTTGCCTGTCTGGGTCATGTGGCACCCTCTGCAGGAGCAATGGAATTGCTTTCGTCGCTTGCCGCCGACACCGAACTTGCAAGTGGACCCGCTCTGGAAACAGTGTCAGGCGGCGGTTCTGCCAGTTTGCCATGGGCGCTTGGCAAGGGGGCGACCGGAAAAATCAACAACCTGCGTCTGGGTGAGGCCATCCTGCTGGGTACCGATCCCGTTTCGGGGTACGCGATCGACGGGCTTTACACAGATGTTTTCACGCTTTGGGCGGAAGTGATCGAAACGAAGACCAAATCAAATCCAAATTCCTTGCAATTGAATTATCCTATACCTTCTATGCAGTGTGTGACTTTAGACAGTCCTTCGAAAACTCGGTCGATCCTTGGCATTGGACTCCAGGACACCGATGCAGCGGGTCTAATATTCCCTGCTGGCGTCACGTTCGTCGGAGCCACCAGTGATCATATCGTTGTTGAAAGCACCAATTGTCTGCTTCGCCCTGGTGGCGAGGTAAAGCTGAAATTGAACTATAGCGCGCTCTCGCGCGGCATGGCTGCACCTGATGTAGCAAAAGTCTTCCATGGTGATGGCGCATTGGTTGACTGCACCCCAGCGAACACTGATCGCCCATATTCGAAGCGAAAGTAGCGCGCCAGGGTTGCCGCCGCCTCGGTTCTGCTTCAGCCACCCGTCTTATTCTACGGCTTTACGTAGTAAATGAGGCACCCAATCCCTATATTGGATGTAGCCGCATTCACTTTTCACACCCTATCTGGGCTCGTGGGTGTTGCGGACAATCAAAGGATCAAAATGATGTCTTTCAAAGACCTGACGACCAGAGCGGCTGCCGCACTGAAGGAAAACGATGCGGACGCGTCAAAAAAAGAAGTGACGTCGAAAGGGCAGGACGCCGTCCCCGAAAAATCAAAGCCTAAACCTCAAAACTGATAATACCCTGCCGGGAGCGGGTGGCTTGTTCTTGTTTACATCTCCGAGCGAGCGGTATCAGCAAAGGAGAACTACCCAAATGAACCAACTAATCAGCAAGACAATCGCAGTCTTTTCCAGGCCGTTTACTTTCCCTGGCTTTGACGAATTACTCCCGGCGGGCGAATACGACATAGAAACTGAGCTTTCCGCACCACCAGATTATTTGGATCCAGAAGCCTGGAAAGCATCAGTGCTAATCTTTCTGCTTCCACGGAAATCTCACCCCGGTCTGGCGCGAACCTTGACCGTTTCTCTTACTGATTTGGAGAGAGCCCGCGCAAAGGATAAATTGTCTTCAAAGCAGTTGTCGCAGTTCTTGCTCGACCAACTTTTGGCCGATCCCATGGTGCAATTGATTATGGAAGCGGATGGTGTGTCTGAGACTCAACTTCGGCACCTCTACTCGGAGTCGCTCATTTCTGAGGCAGACGACGGATCATCAGATCAACGAGCCATACCACGAGGATGCGCAAGCGGTTCTCGGTATGCTTTCGCTGTCCAAGCTGCTGAGAACGAAGGAATGCCAGTTCGTCCTATTAAAACCCCTCGGATTACAGGCCGTCCCATCGGACAGTCTGAACCAGGCAGCTCCTTCAATCTCAAGGCTTAGGGCTCGGAACTTTCTTTTCCAGTCGCTGTATAAACCAAAACAGAAATCGAGGTTAAGAACTGATGGAAGACTTCGACAACGACGCAGATACGATCATGGCTCGCGCCCACAATGACGTGCCGCAAGAACGCCCGTGTCTTCGTTGCAGAACGCCATTCTGGAGCGAAGGGTTCGGAGAGCGGATTTGTCGACGCTGCAAGGGGTTGAGCGCGTGGCGAAATGGCGTATCAGTAAGCCCTGGGTTAGCTCGGCGTCGCTGATAACCTGGCGCCGGTCTTACCAGCTTTTCTGATCATATCTCATTTTATCTTATTGGTGCTGACCCGGGCCTTTTAACGTGGAACCCGATCGGTAATCGGTGCTGAAGACGAAGCGTACGCGCGGTTTGGACTCGAACCGTTCTTATGCGTAGTGATATGGGCTCAAGCCGCCTAATGCACACACTTAAACCATGCCAGTATTCAAAATCGGCCAGCAGGCATTCACGCCGCTTGTACTATACGGTGGTCAGCGCGGTGCTGTTGCTTGGGTGCGGAGGGTGGATCGGAGTGCAAAATATGCAAAGAGTCCAGCTACCTGCAGTCACCCCAAAACCCAGAGCTTGGAACACGGGGCGGATCATCGGTCAGAAACGACCGCTACTCCCAAAACAGGTCTGGGCGATCCGTGCACGGCTCGAACTTGATGGAAATCTGCGTGTCCTCTCAATGTTCAACGTCGCGATCGATATCAAGCTGCGCGGTTGCGATCTGGTCAAACTCGCTGTGACCGAACTTGTCAAAGACGATCGCGTCCGTGAACGTGTTTCGGTGATCCAGAGCAAAACCAAGCGATCTGTTCAATTCGAACTGACGGAAAACACGCGAGAAACTGTATTGGTATGGGTAAAATCGCTGGAAATGTTTGCTAGCCGGTTCATGTTTCCAAGCCGATTCCATGATCGACCACACATCTCGACGGGCCAGTTTGGCAGGCTGGTTCGAGACTGGGTGACCGCAATCGGATTGGAACCGAGCGGATATGGCACGCATTCGCTTCGCCGAACCAAAGTAGCTGAGATCTACCACAAGACAGGAAATCTCCGCGCGGTCCAACTTCTGCTTGGGCACACAAAAGTCGATAGCACCGTGCGATACTTGGGCGTTGAATTGGAAGACGCGCTAAGAATTGCAGAGCGTATAGATATCTGAAACAGTTTGGCGAGCGGCGCTGTCGGTCGCCAATCCATAGCAGTTCTAGTTCTTTTACGCAGGGGTGGGACGTAGCGAGCCCTGAGCGGAAGTGTCAAAATCTTGTTGCGTGCGCTCGCAGCACAGATTTCTCGGCACGGGCGCAATTTACAGGGTGCGGGACCGAGCGGTCATTTGATCGCGCCGCGAGTACTTGTGCAGAAGCGGCGCGAAAATCGCTGCGTTGCAGCCAATGTTATCAGGCCAGTCATTCATAGTCACGGGGAAGCCTTGATCACATACTCCTCTTTCGCCGCACTCAGGCCAGACAATTTCTTTCGGTAGTTCACCAAGGATCTTGGTCACCGGCAGTTTCAAAAACTACCTGCCCTGGCGGTACTTGCATTGCGACAAGGGAAACTTCCTTGACTCTATTCTGGCTAAGGACCACAAAAGTGCATTGGTGAAAGTTACTCGTCGCCGCGATGCTGCCGGCTTCGATGATCCAATGGCCTTCAGAATAACTGTAGCATGTGCCCTAGCATAGGAACGGGTTTCGCTGGGGTCTTCGCTATGAGCTCGTTCCTCGCAAGCATTCGCAACTGTCACCTGACAAGCCCCAGTCATCGGGTGACCAATTAAAGAAGGCGCCGTATGAACAGCACATGGCTCATAAATTGCGTGCTTGATGCCCGATAGATCAGGTCTCAGGCTCCGCTTCATTCAGTCATTCATCGTGTTTTTGCGCCGCGTTCTTTGCCTGATCCCGACACTCTTGGTGTTGCTCTCAGGAATGCAGCTTCCTGCCCAAGTCGCAGGCAATGCCGACGGATCTGTTTGTGACGAAAGTTTCGATAACAAGAACGGATCCTGTCAAAGAACGGACGTACCAGAAAACGCATATTTGACCGGCAGTGCCTTTGGTCCAGTTTGGGAATGCAACCATGGATTCCAGCGTGTTGGAGATCTTTGTGAGGAAATAGCAGTTCCCAATAACGGATATCTTGCATCGACCGGAGATCGATGGGAGTGCAATCGGCTGTTCCAGCGTGTCGGAGAAAAATGCGAAGAATTGATTGCGCCTCAAAACGGGTACGTCGAAACCCGGTTTGGCGCGCAGGAGATACACTGTGACTGGGGGTTTCGCAAGGAAGATCAGGATTGTGTTGCGATTAGTGTCCCAAGCAACGGTCGTCTGAGCGACAAAAGAAGCTCAGAAGGATGGGTATGTCTCAGAGGTTATAGGGCAGCGGATAGCGGCTGTGAGCCTGTGGCAGTTCCGCAGCATGCGTACCTTGCACCTGAAACCTATTCCGGATGGAAATGTGAACGTGGTTTTCGCGCAAACCGGGACAGGTGCGTTGCGATCCTTGTGCCTTCAAACGCTCATTTGAATCGAAGAGGTGATGGTTGGGAATGCAATCGGCCGTTCACACGACAGAACGATACGTGCACCGAAAATGTGCCGCGACAATAGGTT
This sequence comes from Ruegeria sp. CK3, assembly GCF_056536565.1. Lineage (NCBI taxonomy): Bacteria > Pseudomonadati > Pseudomonadota > Alphaproteobacteria > Rhodobacterales > Roseobacteraceae > Ruegeria > Ruegeria sp. CK3. The sequence continues at coordinate 2,733 of NZ_JBQFPV010000022.1, read as the reverse complement.
AATGGAAATCAATCTCGCCCGACATATCCGGAAGGACCAAGCCGTGAACCACAACTCGATAGACGAAAACTTGGGCAAAATGCTCAAAGCCGAAAAGGCTCATCGCAGGTCCTACATAGTTAAGATGTTTATCGCGTTAGCGGTTTTTGTTGTGGCGATAGTTGTAGTGGTGTTTCTCTGATGCGTAAAAATGCCCCTCAAGTAACCCTTCCGGCTTCAAAGACGTCAGCTCGCGGTCTGGACCAAAGAGCATTTCAGGACCGCAGTGTTCGTAAAACGCAGAACGCTGACGTATCTGGTGTGATTGAAGAAGAGTTCGGGAAGTACTTGATTAAGGCTGGTATTCTGAGCGGTAACAGCGTTGCGCGCGCCTTCCCCAAGCCACCAGCTAAAACGCAGGCAATGATTGCTGATGCAGTTGGTGAAACACCGGCATTGGCCATTGAAGCCTTGAAAGAAATTCTCGAAGAACGAGACAGGACGCGTAGCGGTCAACGCCGATTTGAGGGAAACTCCGGCACCCTTGTTCCCAGTAAAAGAGAATACGTCGAGGCATTGCGCCAGATCAGGCTCACCCCTGCGCAGGTTACAATACTCAAAGCACTTACAATCGCAGGCAAGGAAGGTCTGACCATTGGTCACTTGTCTCAGGCAGCCGGTTACAAATCGCGCGAGGCGTCCATCAAAGTTTTCAAGAAAGTCGGACTATTGATCGCAGAATATCTGGAACTCGAACTTCCCGAAGCTGGATCGGCACAGAATGATGGCGCCGCGCAGGTTTTGGCATTTTCTCACATCGAAAGTGAAGATGAGCCAGCAATCTGGATTATGCATCAGGAACTGCGCGACGCTGTTCGTTCGGTTCTATGACGTACATTCCAGACCCAGCTCTTGTAGCGAACTTTGAACCGGAACAAATGCACGAAAGGTTGCTCACGTAGCTTATGTTGGAGAAAAGACCATATCCGCTCGACCTGATCTATGTACCTGTGAAACGGGCGAAAACGCTTGATCAACAAAAAGTTCTGACGTTGGCCGAAGATATCCTGAAGAACGGCCAGAAGACCCCGATACAGATACGCTCGGACAACAAGAGGTTCGTGCTGATTGAAGGCCTTCACCGACTAGAGGCCATTCGCGCCCTGGGCGGTGATACGGTCGAAGCCTATCTGGTACGCGCCAGACTACACTAAATGCCTATTGGAATTGGCGTTCGACAAAGCCTCGGAAAATGTCAGCAGACGTTGACTTCTTTCATCCCAAAGATGCAATCGTGCACAATGAAAGCTCTCATATAGAGTAATACGCTGGCAGTTTTCCAACTCAGAATGGTCACGCAAAACTTCGTTTAGCCGATAGAACGGTATGCGGCTGGCGAGGTGGTGAACATGGTGCACACCAATGTTGCCAGAGAACCACCGCAAGATGCCAGGCAAGGCATAGTGAGAACTACCATAGAACGCGGCGTTCTGAAGGTTCCAGCCCTCTTCCCGGTCCCAGGTCGTGTGTTCGAACTGGTGTTGAATGTAGAATAGCCAAATACCAATCGATGATGCGACAATCACGGTTGGCAGGAAAACACACGCCACCACCTCAAAGCCTCCGGCCCATAAAATCAGAGCCAAGAACCCTGCAATTGCGGCGTTTGTTCCCATCGCACTTGCCCAATACAGCCAGCCCGACCGCATGAAGCCAACAGGTAAGCGGTATTGAATAAAGAACGTATAGATCGGCGCAACACCGAACAGGAAGACGGGGTTCCGGGTCAGACGATACGCGGCACGCCCGAACCAATTCCGTTTCAGGTATTCCTCAATGGTCAATGTAGGGATGTCACCCATACCACGCCGATCAAGGTTACCGGTTGAGGCATGGTGAATCGCATGGCTTTGCCGCCAAACGTCATAAGGTGTAACGGTAAGAGCACCCAGAACCCGGCCAGTCCAATTGCATGCGCTGCGGCTTCTAAAGAAAGATCCATGACCACAATCATGCATGATGATGAAGATACGGACCAGAAATGCGGCATTCAGGATGGCCAGCAATATTGCGATCCAGACGCTAAATGACAACGCAAACCACGCTAGGGCCCATAGCGCGAATAAGGGGAAAACAGTGATCGCAAGTTCAAAAACACTGCGCTTCGCATCGGGCACACGGTATTGCGCGAGCACCCGCGTCCAGTCTTTAGGTTGCAACTTACTTGGTCTCCGACGGCCTATTGTCGCCCATTGTTCAAACGGGCACCCTTATGGGGTGCCCGCAAAAGGTCAGGCGAGTGCCAGATTGGCGGCGCTTTCGCGTCCGTCACGGCCAGCCTCGACGTCAAAAGTAACCTTTTGGCCGTCTTTCAATTCGCTAAGGCCGGAACGTTCAACTGCTGAGATATGCACGAACACGTCGCGCTTGCCATCTTCAGGCTCGATAAAGCCAAAACCTTTGGTTGAGTTGAACCATTTTACTGTGCCATTTGCCATGGTGGAAGTCTCCTAATACTTGCCGCCCGCATTATTGCGGCGACTCGGCGTGGTCGGTCTGAATCGAAAGACTGAACGCCGAGTTTGGGAGACAGCAGGTCGAAAAAGAAAAACGTAAGCCCTGTGTATATGGACTTCGAGTACACACGATACAAGCCTTGATACAACGGAAAGCAACAGAAGATCTAAGGGATGTGTCGCAAACATTTGGAAAGGCCAAAGTCAGCGACTTACTGGATACACCTATCCTGCGATC
>NZ_JBQFPV010000021.1:0-22776 GCF_056536565.1 Ruegeria sp. CK3 | reverse complement strand
CGAAAAAGCCTCAAACGCAAATCTGGGGCCGGACAAGCTGGACCACACGATGTCCTTTATGTTCGAAACCCGCTTTCCGCAGCATCTGACCGCCTTTGCCGCAACCGAGGCGCCGCTGCAAGACGACTATATTGACTGCTGGGCCTCGCTTGAGAAAAAGTTCGATGGAACACCGGGAAAGAAATGACCTGCAATGAACTTTGATATCTGGGTCACCTATGTCGCCACCGTCCTGTTGCTGATGAGCACTCCGGGACCAAGCCAGCTTTTGATGCTGTCGAACTCGGCCACCAACGGGTTGCGCCGGGGCGTGTTCACGGCTGCCGGTGATCTGACGGCGAACCTGTTGCAGATGTTGGCGGCAGGTCTCGGGCTCGCCGCGATCATTGCGGCCTCGGGCACCGCGCTGGCCGTGGTCAAATGGCTGGGTGTCGCCTATCTGGTCTTTCTTGGCGTCAAAGCGATTGTCAAAGCCAAACCTCAAACAGCGCAAACCGCACAGCTGGCCAGCCGCAAAACCTTGTGGATGCAAGGCTTCATCACCTCAGCCGCCAATCCCAAAGCAGTTGTTTTCTTTGCTGCACTGTTTCCGCTGTTCATCGACGGCGCGCTGCCTTTCTGGCCGCAATTCGCGATCCTCTCGGCCACCTATCTGACCCTGGACGGGTTGTTTCTGACCGCCTACGGAGCTAGCGCCAGTTGGTTAACAACGCGGCTCAAACGGTCTGCGCGGCTCTGGCTAGATCGCGCGGGTGGCGGGTTCATGATTCTGGCAGCCGTTCTGCTGGGGCTGAAGTCCCTGCGAGACGCTCAATAAACCAAGACAAGGATCAAAAGATGCCTTTGCTGAAATCCTGGGTCGCCTCGGCCAATGACGCGGACCATCCATTTCCGTTGAACAACCTGCCCTACGGGGTCTTTGCCGTTGGCGATGACGAGCCCAGATGCGGCGTTGCCATTGGGGATTTGATCCTCGATGTCACCGCAGCTGAGGCCGAAGGGCTGATCACCCTGACCGATGAGCCGCTTTTCGACCTGCCGTTCTGGAACCCTTTGATGGAGCAAGGCCCCGCCGTCTGGGCTGCCCTGCGCGACCGATTGACGGCGCTACTGTCTGAAGGCGCGGCGGAACAAGAGGCGGTGGAGCCCCTGCTGGTACCGCAAAGCGCGGTTGTCATGCACATGCCCTTCGCGGTCAGCGAATACACCGATTTCTACGCTGGTCGGCATCACGCCTTTAACGTGGGTTCGATGTTCCGGGACCCCGAAAACGCGCTGCCACCGAACTGGTTGCATATTCCCATTGGGTACAACGGCCGGGCATCCTCGGTCGTGGTGTCGGGTACGGATATCCGGCGCCCGTGGGGGCAGCTGAAGTCGCCCGATCAGGACAAACCCGCCTTCTTGCCCAGCCGCCGCTTCGACTTTGAGCTTGAGATGGGGGCAATCGTTGGCACTCCGTCCGACGGCCCGATCTCGGTGCAGCAGGCGGACGATCATATCTTCGGCTACGTTCTGCTGAACGACTGGTCCGCCCGTGACATTCAAGCGTGGGAGTATCAGCCTCTTGGCCCATTCCAAGCCAAGGCCACGGCAACTTCGATCAGCCCGTGGATCGTGACCAAACCTGCGCTGGAGCCCTTCCGCTGCGACACACCCGACCGCAAGGTCGAGTTGCTGGATCACCTGAAGGATTGCGGCCCGATGCTCTATGACCTTTCGCTTGAGGTGACGCTGGCCCCCGAAGGACAGGCGGCGACCACAATCACCCGCACGAATTACAGCGAGATGTACTATTCCGCCGCGCAACAACTGGCCCATCACGCCAGTTCAGGTTGCCCTATGAACACCGGTGATCTTCTGGGGTCCGGCACGATTTCCGGGCCGACGCGCGACACGAGAGGTTCACTCCTGGAACTCAGCTGGGGCGGCAAGGACCCGTTGAGCCTTGAGACCGGTGAGGCCCGCAGCTTCCTAGAAGACGGAGACACCCTAACCCTGTCCGGCTCTGCGCAGGGGGATGGCTATACAATCGGGTTCGGAACCTGCCATGGCGCTGTGCTACCGGCGCTGGAGAACCCTCTCAAACCCTGAGCCGTGCCGCACAGCACCTGTGTGCCGGTGTTGGTAGGATTGAGGGTCAAGACCGCCTAGGTTCATTGCATCCAAGCAATGAGGCCCCCGATGTCTGATATCTCCGGCTATCACGCCCATGTCTATTTCGACGCCGACACACAGGATTTAGCGCAACACATCTGCGAAGAGGCAGCCCGCCTTTTTCCTGTGCAGATGGGACGCATGCACGCGCGCCCGGTTGGCCCGCATCCGAGGTGGAGCTGCCAGCTGGGCTTTGCCGCCGACGCGTTTGATCAGGTCATTCCGTGGTTGATGCTCAACCGACAGGGCCTGACGATCTTCACCCATGCTGAAACCGGCGATCATCTAGCCGACCACCGCGATCACGCGTTGTGGATGGGAGAGCTTTTGGATCTGGACCTGTCGATCTTCGACAAGGCCTAGCCCAAAGCCCGCGCCTGATCCCGCAGCACGAATTTCTGAACCTTGCCGGTGGATGTCTTGGGCAAAGTCCCGAACACCACCGTCTTGGGCGCTTTGAAATGGGCCATGTTGTCCCGACAGAACGCAATCAGATCGGCCTCCGTCGCGCTGGCCTCAGGCTTTAGCTCAACGAAAGCACACGGGGTTTCGCCCCATTTCTCATCTGGACGGGCGACCACGGCGGCCTCCATGACGGCAGGGTGCTTGTAGAGGACACCCTCAACCTCGACGGATGAGATATTCTCGCCGCCCGAGATGATGATGTCCTTGGACCGGTCCTTCAGCGCGACATAGCCATCGGGGTACATCACCCCCAAATCGCCCGAGGCAAACCAACCGCCATTGAACGCCTTGTCGGTGGCATCCGGGTTCTTGAGATAGCCTTTCATTACCACATTGCCCTGCATGAATATCTCACCCATGGTTTCGCCGTCGGCGGGCACGGGCTCCAGCGTTTCGGGATCGGCCACCATCAGGCCGGACAGCGCTGAATAGCGCACGCCCTGACGCACCTTGAGGGCGGCCCGTTCGGCTGGAGCCTTCTGGTTCCACTCATCCTTCCACGCGCAGACGACTGAGGGGCCGTAGGTCTCTGTCAGACCGTAGACATGGGTCACCTCGACGCCCATCCCCTCCATCGCTTCGATCACGGCAGCTGGCGGCGGGGCACCTGCGGTCATCACTTTGATCTGGTGGTCGAAATCCTTGAGGTGATCGGGGGCATGCGCCAGCATATTCAGAACGATGGGCGCGCCACAGAAATGGGTGACTTTCTCCTCTCGGAAGGCGGCATAGATCGGCTCGGCCCGAACCGCGCGCAAGCAGACCGAAACCCCGGCATTCAGCGCCATGGCCCAGGGGAAACACCAGCCATTGCAGTGGAACATCGGCAGGGTCCACAAATAGACCGAGTGCTTAGGCATACCCCAATCCAGCAGGTCGGACTGCGCGTTCAGGGCCGCGCCTCGGTGGTGATAGACCACGCCCTTGGGGTTGCCGGTCGTGCCAGAGGTGTAGTTGAGCGTGATCGCGTCCCACTCATCCGCGGGCAGAGACCAATCAAACTCAGGGTCGCCTTCGCCCAGCAGGGCCTCATAGGTCAGGCTGCCAAGGCGTTCGCCACCATCAAAGCTAGGATCTTCGATATCGATCACCAGAAGGTCATGATCGACCTGCGGCAAAGCCTCTTTAACGACGGCAGAGAACTCGGGGTCCACCAACAGCACCTTTGCCTCGGCGTGGTTTAAGATGAAGGCGATGATCGGCGCATCGAGGCGCGTGTTGATCGCGTTCAAAACAGCGCCGGCCATGGGAATGCCAAAATGGGCCTCATAGAGCTCGGGGATGTTGGCGGCGATGATCGAGACGGTATCGCCCTTGCCCACCCCACGGGCCGTCAGGGCGCTGGCAAGACGGCGGCAGCGCGCATAGGTCTGCGCCCAGCTGTAGCGACGGTCTCCATAGACGACGGACGGGTAGTCGGGATACACCGCCGCCGTCCGTTCGATGAAGCTGAGCGGGGATAGCGGCGTGTAATTCGCACGGTTCTTATCCAGATGACGCTCATACATATTGGCTGCTTGCATCCGCCAACCCTCCCAATTCGCGTGTGTCGCCACATGACCATAAACACGAGGCTGTGACTATCTTGTAGAAATACGACAAGTGGCGGGGCTCTGGCGATACGCTATGATGACATCTGGCCCTATATTCGCGCCCCCATTCGCGGTGATCTGGGCCATCGCATTTACTTGCTATCGTGGGACCGATCCCACAATCTGCACACCGCATCAGACTGAAAGGACATGTCATGGACGGCACGTTCAACGAAAACGATCTTTCCCGCGTGGTCGAGGCCGACCGCGCCCATATCTGGCACCACCTGATCCAGCATAAACCCTTTGAAACAAACGATCCCCGCATCATTGTTGAAGGCAAAGGCATGCGCGTCTGGGACCAGAAAGGCAAAGAGCATCTGGATGCGGTCTCTGGCGGCGTCTGGACGGTGAACGTCGGCTATGGCCGCGAATCCATCTGCAAGGCGGTCTATGACCAGCTGATGAAGCTCTGTTATTTTGCGAATTCGGCAGGGTCGATTCCCGGTTCGATCTTTGCGGAGAAGCTGATCGAAAAGATGCCGGGCATGAGCCGCGTTTACTACACAAACTCAGGCTCCGAGGCGAACGAGAAAGCCTTCAAGATGATCCGTCAGATCGCGCATAAGCGCTATGGCGGCAAAAAGACCAAAATCCTGTATCGCGATCGCGACTATCACGGCTCGACTCTGGCGGCGATGTCAGCGGGTGGTCAGGATGAGCGCAACGCGCAATACGGCCCGTTTGCTCCGGATTTCGTACGTGTTCCCCATTGCATGGAATACCGCAAGCACGAACTGAACGGCGCGCCGGAGGAAAACTTTGGCGAGTGGGCCGCCGACCAGATCGAAGAGGTCATCCTGCGCGAAGGGCCAGACACCGTTGGCGCGCTGTGCCTTGAACCTGTGACCGCAGGTGGCGGTGTGATCGAAGCACCCGAAGGCTACTGGCAGCGCGTTCAGGAGATCTGCAAGAAGTACGACGTGCTGCTGCATATTGATGAGGTCGTGTGCGGCGTCGGTCGGACAGGTACGTGGTTCGGCTACCAACAGTATGGCGTGAAGCCTGACTTTGTCACCATGGCCAAAGGTGTTGCCTCGGGCTATGCGGCCATCGCCTGCCTGGTCACCACAGAAGAGGTCTTTGACATGTTCAAAGACGACGCGGCAGATCCGATGAACTACTTCCGCGATATCTCGACCTTCGGCGGCTGCACCGCTGGCCCTGCGGCTGCGATCGAGAATATGCGCATCATCGAGGATGAGAACCTGCTGGGCAACTGCGTCGACATGGGCGACCGCATGATGGGTAACCTGCAAGCGCTGATGGAGAAACACAAAGTCATCGGCGATGTGCGCGGCAAAGGCCTCTTCTTGGGTGCCGAACTGGTTGCAGACCGCTCCACGCGTGAACCGATGGACGAAAAGAAGGTACAAGCCGTTGTGGCAGACTGCATGGCGCAGGGTGTCATAATCGGCGCGACCAACCGCTCGCTGCCGGGTCGCAACAACACGCTGTGCTTCTCGCCTGCTCTGATCGCGACGACGGATGATATCGACCAGATCACCGATGCGGTCGACGGCGCGCTGGGGCGCGTGTTCGGCTAGAGAATGAAAAACGGGAAACCGGGCGTTCCTGCGCCGGTTTCCCTTCCTCCGGTCCGCAAAATTTTTTGCGAACCAGACGATCAGACACACCTCTTGCTCTTGCGTTTTAACCGGCGCAGACTTGCATGCAGAGGAGTGTATCATGACACCCAAAACCTCAGACACGGAACCGTCGGGCGATATGGCGTCGCCGCAAGGTGCAGCGCTCAAGGTCAAGACAGTAAGTGCGCAGGACATCAAGGACTCGTTGAAGGCGGGCGTGGCGGACTTTCTGGCCCGCCCTGTCATGAGCGGGTTTTTCGGCCTGTTCTACGCCGTTTTTGGCCTTGTCTTTGTGTGGTGCCTGATTTGGCTCGGCAAGGTCTGGATGATCATTCCGGCCATTGTGGGTTTTCCACTGGTTGCGCCCTTTGCCGCTGCCGGGCTCTATGAAATGTCCCGACGATTGCAGGGCGGGGAACAGTTCGGCTGGTCCGATATCCTGACGGTGATGGCCAATCAACGCAAACGCGAGATGGGCTGGATGGCCTTTGTCACCCTGTTCATTTTCTGGGTGTGGGTCTATCAGGTGCGCCTTTGGTTGGCGATCATCCTGCAGAATGCGTCCTTCTCGGACTTTGACGGATTTCTGAACACCGTCTTCTTCACGCCAGAAGGCTGGACGTTTCTAGCCATCGGCACCTGCATCGGCGCGGGCCTTTCGGCCGTGCTGTTTTCGGTCACCGTTGTCGCCATGCCGCTGCTTCTGGACCGAGAGACCAACTTCGTATCAGCCATGCTGACCTCGATCCGGGTCGTCACCGAGAACCCGGTGGTGATGCTGGGTTGGGCAGCAATCATCTCGGTAACCATGCTGCTCTCGCTGATCCCGGCATTCTTGGGCCTGATCTTCACCCTGCCGATCCTTGGTCACACCACGTGGCACCTGTATCAGCGTGCCGTTCCTCCGGCCGAGAATTGAACGGGACCCCTGGGAGGGAAAGGCACATCCAAAACAAAAAGGACCGCCCCAAATGGGACGGCCCTTTGTTCACTGTCTCTCTTTTCAGAGATCAGGCAGCCAGAGCGGCCTGAGCTTTGGCGACGATCGCACCGAACGCTTCCGGTTCGTGTACGGCCAGGTCAGCCAGAACTTTGCGGTCCACTTCGATACCGGCCAGGTTCAGGCCGTTGATGAAGCGGGAATATGTCAGAGCCTCGTCATGCGAACGGACAGCAGCGTTGATGCGCTGGATCCACAGCGCACGGAAGTTACGCTTGCGGTTCTTACGGTCGCGGGTTGCGTACTGGTTGGCCTTGTCGACGGCCTGACGTGCAACTTTGAAGGTGCTCTTACGGCGGCCATAGTAACCTTTGGCGGCCTTGATGACCTTCTTGTGACGGGCGTGAGTTACGGTTCCACCTTTAACGCGGGACATCTCTTAATCTCCTCTTAGCGGTCGTAGGGCATGTAGCCCTTGACGATCTTGGCGTCGGGGGCGGACAGGGTGGTGTTGCCACGGGCATCGCGGATGAATTTCTTGGTCCGCTTGATCATGCCGTGCCGTTTGCCGGCCTGGCCAGCAAGGACCTTACCGGTCGCAGTCACCTTGAAGCGCTTCTTGGCGCTCGACTTAGTCTTCATCTTAGGCATTTCCGTCTCCTTTCAGGGTTCGGTACTAAACGCGACTCGGCATGCCATCTCGGCCGGTCACGCGATCAGATGCGCCGTTTACGCAAGTTCGGTCATACTGGCAAGGGGGTTTGGCCCAGAATCTGTGCTTTTCGCAGCGGCCTAGGCACCGGGGCAGCATAGGGCCACCCCGGTGTATTGGTTTAGTGGCTGAATTTGCGGATTTCGCCGCTCTTCAGACGCTCGGAATAGGACGCAAGCTCCTGACGCACCACTTTCATCAGGAAGTAGAGCGCAAAGACGTTCACAACCGCCATCGCAAAGATCGCCGCATCCGAGAAGTCGATGACCGGGCCAAGGTTGGCCGCCGCACCAATGACAACGAAGATGCAGAAAATGATCTTGAAGACCAACTCTTTGGTGTGGCCTTCGCCGAACAGATAGGTCCAGGCTTTGAGGCCATAGTAGGACCAGCTGATCATCGTCGAGAAGGCAAACAGGACCACGGCAATCGCCAGAATGAACGGGAACCAGCTGAACGCGCTGCCGAAGGCCGCCGAGGTCAGGCTGACGCCGGTATTGCCGTCGACCGTTGCAATCGCATTGCCCGCTTCGTTCAGCATGTAGTTGCCGGTTGCCGGATCAACGATCAGCTGCTGGGTTATGATGATCACCAGCGCAGTCATGGTACAGATCACAACCGTGTCGATGAACGGCTCAAGCAGCGAGACAAAGCCCTCGGTGATCGGTTCTTTGGTCCGTACGGCTGAGTGCGCAATCGCTGCGGAACCCACACCCGCTTCGTTCGAGAACGCTGCACGACGGAAGCCCTGGATCAGCGCACCGACCATGCCGCCAGCAACGCCGAGACCGGTGAAGGCACCTGCGAAGATCTGACCGAAGGCCCAGCCGATCTGATCGGCGTGCATCAGGATGATGACCAGCGCCGCCAGCACGTACATGACACCCATGAACGGCACGACCTTTTCGGTCACGCGCGCAATGGATTTCAAGCCACCCACGATCACCGCAAAGACGATGCCCGCAAAGACCAAACCTGTGATCCAGCCCGGATAGTCTCCGACAATCCCCGCAATCTGCTGGTGCGCCTGATTGGCCTGGAACATGTTGCCCCCGCCCAACGCGCCAAGGATACAGAAGATCGAGAATAGCACCGCCAGGATTTTGCCGCCCGGCAGGCCCAGCTCGGCAAAGCCCTTGGACATGTAATACATCGGGCCGCCTGAGACGGTGCCATCTTCATATTCGTTGCGGTATTTCACACCCAACGTACATTCGGTGAATTTCGACGCCATGCCCAGCAGGCCCGCGACGATCATCCAGAACGTGGCACCCGGTCCACCGATCCCGATGGCAACCGCCACACCGGCGATGTTCCCAAGACCAACGGTCCCCGACAAAGCGGTGGCAAGGGCCTGAAAATGGCTGACCTCACCCGCGTCATTGGGGTCGGAGTAATCGCCTTTAACTAAGCTGATCGAGTGTCCGAAGAATCGGAATTGCACAAAGGCAAAATAGAGCGAAAACACTGTGGCCGCGACGACCAGCCACCCCACGATCCATGGGAATCCAGTGCCCGGAAACGGCGCGAAGATAAAGCTAACGAAGGGGCCGGTAAAATCCGCGAAAGCCTGATTGATCTTCTCGTCCAGACCGGGCGCCTCTTGCGCGAAAGCGGGGCTGGACATCAGAGCCATGGTCGCACCAAGGCCCAATTTTTGAAGCATATTCATCCTAATCCCTCCGCTCAGTTCACGACCGTGACAGGCACGTCGGCATGCATGACCAGATTCTGAGTCGAGCTTCCAAACAGCCGTTTCTTAAACCCATCCGCCGAGGCGCGGCCAACGATGATCTGCGTACCGCCGTTTTCAACCGTGATCGCGTTCAGCGTCTCGGCCACGTCGCCATGGCGCACGATGCCGTGCGCTTCGAACCCATCGGCCTTTAGCGCCTCAACCGTAGGGGCAATGATCCGCGAGGTGGCCAGTTCGACCTCTTCCTCGCGCCGCTTGTGCCGTTGGGCGTTTTCTTCCGGCGTTTGGAAAGTGAAAGGGGACCATTCGATGACATAAACAACCAGCATTTCGCATGAGCCAATCCGCCCGGCCAAATCCTTAGCAAAGGCGATAGCGCGCTCTCCGGTTTCTGTCCCGTCCAGTCCAATGACAATCTTTGTTGTCATGACGTTCCTCCGTTTTTTTCTGGTTTGACCGGGACCCGTGCCCCCGGTAGGGCGACCGGAACCTGGAACTATCTGAGATGATCGCCCTAAGGTTCAGTATCCGGCAAAATCACCAAAAAACAGAGGCATTTTTGCTGAATACAACCCTACGGGCATCTTCCTCTTGAAAACAAACAAGAAAAGCCGCCTAAAAATTAGGCGACTTGAGCATTCTCAATATGATCCTTCCTGAAATCCGGGCGAACTCATCCGGGATCGGTGTTGTAGATCAGACGCTCGTCACAAGGGGCAATACGCAGAATATTGGTGGTTCCGGGGACATTGAACGGAACGCCTGCGGTAACAACGATCTGATCGCTCTCGGCGGCGAAGCCCCCTGCGCGCGCGGCGCGGGCCGCATTGACCACGGCCCCTTTGAACCTCTCAAGTTCGGGCGTCATCACACAGTGACAACCCCAGCTCAGGCACAGACGGCGGGCGGTTCCCGTCGCCGGCGTCATGGCGATAATCGGCACACCGGGACGTTCGCGCGCAGTCAACAGCGCAGTGGTGCCGCTTTGGGTGAAACAACAGATCGCTTTGATGTCGGTCTTTTCCGCGATCTCGCGCGCGGCTGCCACGATACCGTCCGCGATGGTCGACCCTTTGGCAGTACGCGAGGCCGCGATGATCTGGGTGTAGGTCGGGTCGGCTTCGACCTCGATAGCGACCTTATTCATGGTCTGCACGGCCTCGATCGGGTACGAACCTGCCGCAGATTCCGCGCTGAGCATGATGGCATCCGTGCCTTCGTAGATCGCGGTCGCAACGTCCGAGACCTCGGCGCGGGTTGGCATCGGGCTTTCGATCATGCTCTCCAGCATCTGGGTCGCGACGATCACCGGCTTGGCTGCACCACGACACTTGCGAACCAGGCGTTTCTGGATCGGAGGCACAGCCGAAACCGGCAGCTCAACGCCCAGATCACCACGGGCCACCATGATCCCGTCTGATGCGTCGAGGATATCGTCAAACGCCTCAACCGCCGCGGGCTTTTCGATCTTCGACAGGATCGAGGCCCGTCCATCCGCCAGCGCACGCGCCTCGAACACGTCCTTGGCCCGCTGCACAAAGCTGAGTGCCAGCCAATCCACACCCAGTTGGCACACAAACTCAAGATCGTCCCGATCCTTGGCCGACAAGGCTGCCAATGGCAGCAGCACATCGGGCACGTTCACACCCTTGCGGTTCGAGATCGTCCCGCCGACTTCGACATTGCAATTGGCGAAATCCTGACCGCAATCCTGCACCGTCAGACGGATCTTGCCGTCATTGACCAGCAACCGTGCACCGGGTTCCAGCGCCGCAAAAATCTCGGGGTGTGGAAGGCAGACACGGTTGATGTCTCCGGCCTCGGGGTCGAGGTCCAGCCGGAACGCCGCGCCCTCTACCAGTTCTTCCGCATCATTGGCAAAAACCCCAACACGCAGCTTCGGGCCTTGAAGATCGGCCAGAATCGCGATCGGGCTGTCCAGATCCTTTTCCACCTGACGAATAATGCGATGCCGTTCACGGATCTCGTCATGGCTGCCATGGCTCATGTTCAGGCGAAAGACGTCGGCCCCGGCCTCATGCAAGGCCCGGATGGTGTCATAGTCATTGGACGCCGGTCCCAGCGTCGCCACGATTTTTACATTTCTAAGGCGTCGCACTGGTTTCGCTCTCCTCAATCCCTCGGTGATGCGGCAATGTTACCGCAAACAGTATGTGGGTGGTTATTGCGCAATTCCCTTTTGGAAGCAACTGCCATACACCTGCCGCAAACTTGATGACAGGCACATGACATACACTCCGTTTTTTATCCATGGCGAGGATCGCCCGTCCCGATGGCTGATCACCTGCGATCATGCGACCAACACCGTCCCCCCCGAAATCAACGGCGGGGATCTGGGATTGCCGCGCGAAGATATGGAACGCCACATCGCCTATGATGTCGGCGCCTACGAGGTCTCGAAACATCTGGGCGAGATCCTGAACGCGCCGGTCATCGCGGCCAATTTCTCGCGCCTTGTAATTGATCCGAACCGGGGTGAGGACGACCCGACCCTGCTGATGAAGCTCTATGACGGTTCGATCATTCCCGGCAATCGCCACGCTGATGCGGCCGAGCGTGAACGGCGTTTGGACATGTGCTACCGTCCTTATCACGACGCGCTTGGGCGACTGGCCGCCCTTCCGCATGCGGTGATCGTGTCTATGCACTCTTTCACCCGCCAACTCCGCGGTCGCGAACCACGCCCATGGCATGTAGGCGTTCTGCACACCCCGGATGAGCGCTTCTCACGCCCTCTGATCAACCGCCTGAAGGCCGAAGACGGTTTGTGCGTCGGCGTGAATGAGCCCTATACCGGCGTTCTGCCCGGCGATGCCATCGACACGCATTGCACCTCACAAGGTCGACCAAATGCATTGATCGAGCTGCGCAATGATCTGATCGCGGATCACGCAGGGCAACGGGCCTGGGCCGAAAGGCTCGCCGTAATCCTACAGGATGCACTATCTGACAGCGGCCTTTGATCGCATGTTATTGTGAGCTGCACCTTCAACCCCCACTTTGGAGACTGGGAAGGAGGCGACCATGACACAAGAGTTGCTGACAAGTTTTTTTGGCTGGATGGCGATACTGAACATCGCTGTTTTGCTGTTCACAACCGCTATGATTGTGCTGCTACAGGACTGGATTGCAGGAGTTCATGCCAGAATGTTCCAAATGGAACGGCCTGATGTGAAGCGTGCCTATTTTCGGTATTTGGCCAACTACAAAATCCTCACGCTGATTTTCTGCGTCATTCCGTGGCTGGCCTTGAAACTGGCCTAACGCAGAGTCAGTTGAAACGCCCTCTTCAGAGCGTTAATTCGGATACAGACCGCATCCACTTCTTCGGAGCCAGACCATGGACAAGCAAACCGAAATCGAACTTCAAGCCGCAGCATTCCGTCGGCTGCAAAAGCACTTGATGGAAGATCGCACGGACGTTCAGAATATCGACATGATGAATCTGGCAGGGTTCTGCCGCAACTGCCTGTCACGCTGGTATCAGGAAGCGGCCAACGACAAAGGCTTCGAGATGGGCAAAGACGAAGCCCGTCAGATCTTCTACGGCATGACCATGGATGAATGGAAAGCCAACTACCAGACCGAAGCCAGCCCCGACAAACAGGCCGCCTTCAAGATCGCATTTGAGGAAAATGTTACGAAAAGGGACTAAGGCCCTAAGTCCAACGAGCCGACAACGCAGACTGATGACCTAGTCCTGTACAGCAGCACCCAAAAGCACGCTGTGATGCGTGCACACGGTCTCTGAGTTTAGGTGATACTTAGTAGCCTGAAGAACAAGATCGCCGCTCGTGTTGAATTCACAGTGCTTCCAGCGGTGTTTCTGGAACCGAAAAGCCTCGCGTGGTGCGAGTCTAAGTGCTTGATATCTGAGCTAGAGTATTGGTTTCGGGAGGGCGCAACCACTGTTGTCGAACGAAATTGAAATGTCAGGTTTAAATCGCAAAGCGGGCATCACGTTTTCTACTAGTGACTTCTGCGTCGCGGAACGAAGCTGCCATTCAACCATATAACCTCAAAGCCCGCTTTTGAGGTTCATAGGCGGATAGGTGTTATTTTGTGAATCTTAGATAGGAGTAGCGGAATCTGAAAGATTTCACATGGAAACCAACCGCCTACTGACAGAGCTGACGCAAAGCTAGTAGCTGCAAGGTTGATTTTCGACCTTCTGCAGCGATAAACTTGGTTCCTGGATGGACAAAATCACTATCAAACCGGGCAATAACATCTGGTACAGCCTCGCAATTACCGACCGTGCCCTCGCTTACAGCCCAATCGCGAATTGCATTGGAAGAAAGCCAATACCTAGTTAGCCCCTGTATTTTAGATGCTTCTGCCAATACGGCGTCGAACTCTGTTCGACCGCTCTTTATCAAGGCGTCATCAAGAGATTGGAATGAAACGCTCGCTGCTAGCCTGCGGGCCTCTAGTCCTATTGCTTTATCAGTTGCACTTGCAGACGCGCGTTTAGCAATATCAATCGCGTCATCGTACCTCTGCTGATTGCCTAGTTCATACGCCAAGGCTAGCAAAGCACCTGACGATATCGCATTCTGATCTGACTGCTGAATTTCGTTGATAGTGGCAATCGCTGTATCAAGTAACGGTATTTTGAGGCCATTGATGTTTTGAGCGATGGCCTGATATTGAGGCGATTGTGGATGTACCTGCGCGACGGTTGCATTGGCCTTCGCGAGCTCTACCAGTATGCTATCGACCCGAGCCACGTTGTCTGCCAAACGATTGGCGTTTTCAGTGAAAGTCCAATCCCAGATTGCAGTTGAGGCCAGAGCTGACGAAATCACAAGGCCACCCAACCCTGCCCATTTCGTTATTCTCGCAAATGTACCAGTTTCAGCCGCGTACACCTCGCGGCGAAGCTCATCTAACTCTGCCCGTAGGTCAGAAACTTCCTTTGCATGTTCTTCAGGTTGAGCGTCTTCCATTTGCCTTCACCTCAGCACTGCGGCGGTCCAATCCAGTTTCCTGCCTGCTGAGCAAACAAACAAAGCCTTTGGGCTCTTTGCAATGGCGTACCGTAGGTATGCCAGTTCGAACTACTGCCACCATTCATGAAGAGGTGCCAAGCTGCTAGTACGGCTTGGGGGTGGGCATTTTCTGCCGCAAACCTATCAGCATCGCGCTCACGTCCTGTTGGATGGGCAAAGGGTTGAAATTGGTGGCCTAGATAGACGTGCCCGTGTTCATGAACCCTGAAAAATTCACATGCGGCTGCACCAATCTGCTGGCAGATGATCGGATTATAAACAATCACCGCACCTGTTGGTGACCCAGCATGCGGGAAAACAGCGGCAATGTCCCCAAATTGTGGATTTGGTACTTCGGGAGTAGCTGTTTGTGCGGTAGCGTTTGATGTCATTAATAGACAAATACAGAGCCATAATTGTTTCATTGAAAAACTCGAGGTAGCTAAAATCAAAGACTACGTAGCACGTTTCTTGAAGTTCTTCTAGCTCTGCTTGAGACGCATAAGTCGGCGAAAATGGTCCTTTGCGTTCGCCAGGTACTTTGTTGCTTCCGGATTCGCGTCTAATGCCTATGAACGCCAAGCCGCGACTGCCATGTTTATCAACCCACAAACATATTCTATCCCGGCGATCAATCCAACTGCCGATACTCCGAGTGCAAATGCACAACCGCCACAGCTAACCGAACGGATGCGGCAGTAAATGGCGCAACCTGCAGATGTAGCGATTAGAACAAATGAGATGCCAACGAGAGCAAGAGCAACGAAGCAAAGCACCCATGAAGATAGCATGCATTTTCTTTTTAACTGGTCAGACTGATGCGTTCGAACAATTTTTCTGAGACACCAATGTTGCAGAAACAACTTTAAGGAAAGCAGTTATCAAGTCTCTTGTTTCTGAGTTGTCATTCAGAATGAGCAGTCTTGCTGCGGGTAGACTTCTGATCCATCTCGACGGTCGGCTCGCCCGTTCGCCATTTTGAAGCGGTTGTTCGTCTGTCCTGTGGCTGTCGTCGATGCTGAGACCAAAGCAACCGATGCTGCAGTGTACATAAGAGTCAGCTTTCGTTGTTTTCGTTATTCAACCTACACCGCCCGCGATGGGCTGCACTGAATCAAGCGAAAGCAACCAGGTTCCTAGAAACTTTAGACCAAATCCTGCACTCATTTTAGAGCTGCTTGCCAATCACAACAACAGTTAGAACAGCCAAGAAAAAGCCCAATGCAGTGAGCGAAAAAAGTTCGAACATTCGAACACTAGTAGATACTTCCTCAACTGATTTAGAAGACATCTTGAACACCATCAACCCAGCGCTAACGAGCAGACCAAAAATCAAAGACAAGCTTCCAACCCAAACGATAAACAAGACCATAGCGAAGCCTCATCAAAACCCAGTTTATGAGTGTGTATATTTTGAATTTATTGACGAGCCGTGAACATCGGACGATAATCTTGAATCATCTACTATTTTTTTACTGCGGATCGCGACAACTTTCCGCTAATCTTAAGAAGCATAAATTTTGAGTTTTGGGGGACTAAATGCCGGTTTTTATTGTCATTGCGTATGCGCTAATTTTGATCTTAGGTGTGAGTATATCAGGCTACCTCTCCTACGAGGGTCTTCTTAGGACTGCTGACGAAATCACTCTCCCTCTCGTTGTCTTGCTCATGGCCATCATATTGGTGATGGATGCAACTATTAGCTATTTTCGGTCCAACGAGAGACGATATCTATTACCTTTGTTCATATGGGCTGTAGCAGCCTTTTTTTCCATCGCGTCCAATTTCAACTTCCTCTACACAAATTTCATGCGTGATGACGTTACCCAAAGCACAGTAACGCGACAGGTGGCAGTTTTCCGAGATAACTTGGTGACCACTAGAGCGACGCTGTTAGGGCTTAGACAGGTCGAGATAGCTCAAGAGTTACGCGCGGACCTAATAGTAGAACTGGAAAACCTATATGATCAAATAAACGATCCTTTGCGGCCAGGTTGCGGGGCGGAATGCCGAATACACATGGCGCAAATAGAAAGCATTCTAGGGAGGAGTATTACCAATCTGGCAGTGCCAGGTATCGGCTCTGACCTGGCGGTCGTAAATGGTTGGTACACACGATATCGCGCAGCAGCCGAGAACATCCTGGAAGTCACTATGCAAGAAACTGGTGCACCGCCAGTTGAACAACTTGTGGCGCGCATAGATGCTGCATTGTTGGAATATGAAGGACCTGAACGTGTTTTGGCCACCAAAGGCGGATTGGATGCGCTTGCAGCTATGTCTGCAACCTCTTTAGATATTGAGCGAGAAGCTAACGCTCTCTTGACTGAGGAAGACCGCGTTGCGCATCAAAATATTGACCCGTCGCTCGGACGTTTAGGAGAAATAGTTTATGCATTCCAAAATGGTTTCATTGAGATGCCAAATCCATTAGCGACATTTGTGTCTCTGATACTCGCTTCCGTCGTTGATGTGCTTCCTCTTCTGTTGTCATTCGCCCTCTTTGGTAAAGGTCGCTTGGAAAAATCGATTAAGACGGGGACTTCACGCGGAGCCGGAGGGCGTCGTGTAATTAGCGGTTAAAGCAGCAATTTTATAAGAGTAAAACCATGAATGATTTACCTTTCGAAGACGGCGCGGGTGGAATTAAGAGGATTCGACCGCGTTCCAAAACTGGTTTGACTGTGGAGGAAGTAAAGAACAAAACAGAAGGAAATTACATTTTCTCGTTTGGCTTTCCTGGCTCGGGGAAAACGACCTTTCAATGGATGATGATGAACTACCTTCTAAATGAAGGTCCATTTAGAACCGAAGTCGTCATACCTACTAGATCAGAGGGTGAAGACTGGGAAGGTCGAGCAATCATCAACGCTTGGAAGACCCAATGGATTGAAGGACGCTTCCCAGACCCAACGGCATCAGCCGAAAGCGATATTCGAGAAATTCAGATCACCACTTCCACGACGGCTGGCAAAAAGTTGAATATGGAATTCAGCTTCCTAGAGGTTTCAGGTGAACTATTGCAGCAAGTGATGCCCCGACCGTCGTCGCCCCCATTGCTTACCCCGCTCCTTAAAGCATATCTAAACAACCCACGCCTAAAATTCTGCATGATTCTGATGCTAAGTCCTGATGTTGAAGAAAATGACCAGCTCTTTGCATCATTTGTTGCATACCTAAAAAAGAATTTCCCGGGCCTCTTAGATCGTATGTCTCTAGGAGTAATCGTTTCAAAACCTGAAGATTCACTACGCCGCTTGCAAAAGTTCGGATCAGCAGATGGTCAAATGGGATACGATACATTTAGCGAAGAAGCCATTATGGCCTATATGAATAGGTTCTGCGGCGAAACCTATCAAATTTGGATGGATTGGTCGGACCCGAAAAAGACGCTTCTGTGCCCGCTCCAACTGGGTGAAATCGAAACGATTGAAGGCGAGCCTCGGCTCGTTGAACCAGACTTTCATCATATTGAAGAAGTTTTCTTTTGGATGTTTGAGCAGTTCACTGGAAAACGCCCCGGCCCCACAATTTGGCAATCACTCACAGGGAGGCTGGATTGGAAGTAAAGACTGATGGGCCCTTGCAAGTAGGTCGAGCAATATTTGGCACCGAACGTGGCTTGGTGGCACAAGGAAGCGGTGTACTTGCGGACGCTCCTGTGTCGATCTTCGAATTCGATGTAGGTCGTCAACGCGATGGTCTCTTGCATAAAATGAAGCCCGGTGATCATTCACTTTTCTTCCGCCGTCTTGAAGAAGAATCCACTGGAACTGAAGTCGATTTGATTGGCTTAGTCGCCCCCTGCTTGGATGCGCATGAACGCCGTGGTTTCATGGGGGCGTGTGTTGCGATGCCCCTTGATAGCCGACACCGAACGAAAGGATTTTCTGATTGGAGGTCCCTACAACTTACATTGAATAATTTGTTCGAAAGCGCATTGTCTCTTTTGCAAGAAAACAGCAAGAAGCTCCTTTGGCGTAGAGTTTTAGATTCTTCGACGACGGACCGGAAAATGCAATGGACAACAGTTCCTGGCCGAACATTGTATCTGTATGCAGGCGACGAGACCGATGAACAGACAATTCGCTGCTTGCAGGCGATGGCTTTCAAGTTTGGGTCAGACTATTCAACAATTCTAGCATTTCACACCTCCACGAAGCAATCAGTCCCGCTCAACCACCCAGACGTAGCTGCCGCGCTGTCGGATTTCGAGGTCGCTAAAATTGCAACTCAAGAAACACGGAATTCTCGACTTCTTCGTGAGACCCGCATTCGCTCCGATTACGTGCCGGAACACGGCCACCCTAGCCAAGAGTCCGCATATTTACAGTCACGTTCAGCAAGTAGCGCCCCAAAAGTCTCAGATCAGCACTCAGACGGGATTTCCCTGGAAAAGGCATGGCGACGTATCGAATTGTTGCAAGAACACGTGAGCTACTTGAGCGATGAGCTAGACATGCTCCGCGCCTGTATGGATAGTGACGGCAACGAAAGAAGTGCTTCTGCCTCAAGGACAGATTCTCAGATTTCTACTTTTTCATTAGGAACTGCTAACGAGACCAAGTCGCCCTTTGCATTTTCGTATGTGCTTTGGGCGATTGCAGGAGTCATTTTTAGTATATTGTTGTTGGTGTTGATCTCGTATTTTGTTTTTGGCGACGATGCTGAGTCTGGCGCAGATCAAGGTGAGAACACTGAAGTACCTGCCGAGGTGCAAGCAAACCCGACCACACCGAATACTCCAGAAAACTAAGTCGACAACCGTCATTCGATTAACGCACGTTGAAACTCCACATTCTTAGTACTCAACCACTTTATTTAGCAACGTTGGAGCAATGGTGGCCTATAAAGCCGGGCAGGAATACAACCAAAGGGAACTAGTTTAATGTTAATAGTAATAAGGTTCTACACCGCCGCCAT
Organism: Ruegeria sp. CK3; assembly: GCF_056536565.1. Lineage (NCBI taxonomy): Bacteria > Pseudomonadati > Pseudomonadota > Alphaproteobacteria > Rhodobacterales > Roseobacteraceae > Ruegeria > Ruegeria sp. CK3. Next base: position 3,690 of record NZ_JBQFPV010000021.1, on the reverse strand, counting down.
CCTAATGTTTGTCGTTTCTTTCAGTGTACAGGCGGGCGAAGTATCGCCTCAGGATGCAATTAGACACGTCGGAGAGCAAGCAACCGTTGTTGGAGTTGTAAGCCAAGTTTCAAATAGCGGCAAAGGAACGACTTTCATAAACTTTGGTGGCCGATATCCAAATCACGCATTTTATGCCGTCATCTTTCGCGATCAAGGCGACAAATTTCCCAGCGTATACACGTATGAAGGACGTACACTTGCCGTTAAGGGAACTATAAAGCTCTATCGAGGTAAGCCTCAGATAATTTTATCTTCACCGGACCAAATTGAGGTTCGCTGAAGTCAGCACAATTACTCCAGTAAACCGGGCTCAGGATTTCGGCAACGGGGCCGTCCTAGTCAACTAAAATTGGTAGGCAATTCAGCACATTTATTACCTCCTTTTGAGCTGTCCTGGACGTTTTACAAAGTCCACTTCCTGCGCAACGCGATGCGCTCAGATCGTGGCTGTCGCACTGTTACATGCGTGATATCCGGCTGTTAGTGATGAGGTTACATTTTCGTGATCTCTGCCAGAGGCCTTGAAAGTCTGCTCCGAGTTGCGACCTGCCGTATGCGCCCGCAGCGCCCAATTGGGGCGGCGATGGCGGCTCTGGGCTCATCGCGACCTATTTGCGGTGTTTAGCACGGACAGCCTCTGTTGCGGCGTTGCCACAGACCCAATTCGCCCCTGCTGCTTCCACAGTGCTTCCAGTAGCGATGGTACGAACGCAAAAAGCCTCGCGTTATGCGAGGCTAAGTGTTTGATATATGGCACTAAATATTGGTTGCGGGAGAGCGCAACCACTGTTGCCGAACGCAACTAAAATGCCAAGTTTAGAGCTTCGGGCTTATTGTTTCAGACCCTCTGTCGCTGAGCGCCAGCATCTAAGTTATGGCCAAATCCAAACAGATAATTAATCAAACAAAAGCAAATTCGTCTACAAAGCTCTGAATTACCTCGGTCCCATCATCGAATGTAGTGACGCGGCTAACTCGATCGCCCTCCGCATCAAAGGTGTCAACATAGTTAGCCCACGGACGTACGTCAGCCGTATCCGTCATCGTCGCCACAGCCCTGACGCCATCAACGTAGTCGGTTTCCAGGGTGCGGCCATCATCATAAAAAGTTGTTTGATGGGACCTTTGGCCGGAAGGATTGTAATCCCGCTCAATTGTCGCCCAAACAAACTCATCCTCCGTATCCGTGACAAGCATCGCATCACGGACACCATCGACATAGCTTGTTTCTGCGACGCGTCCGTCATCATAGGTCTGCACCCGACTAGCTCGCTCGCCCTCTGCGTCGTATGTTTCGACGTAACTTGTCCACGTATGAACATCGGCCGTATCCATCATCGTAGCCATAACCCTGACACCGCCAACGTAGTCGGTTTCAAGAACGCGGCCATCGTCATAATAGTTTGTCTGAAGTGATCTTTGACCAATAGAGTCGTATTCCCGCTCAATTGCCGACCAAACAAATTCATCCGCAGAGTCCGTGGTCAGCTGTGTACTTCGAACGCCATCGTTGTAGCTGGTTTCCGCTATTCGCCCGTCATCATAAGTCTGCACTCGGCTAACTCGGTTGCCGTCCGCATCGAACGTATCAACATAGTTTGACCACGACCGAACATTCGCAGCATCAGTCATCGTCGCGGTAGTTCTTATACCATCTACAAACTCAGTAACGAGTATGCGGCCATCTGGATATTCACGGGTTTCAGTTGTGACTTCCGGCGCGGCATTCACCGTTACATCGATAGTTACGGTATCTTCGCCTCCAAAGCCGTCCGAGACCGTGTAGTCGAAGCTCGCCGGGCCGCTGTAGCTTGTGTCGGGCGTGAAAACCACCTCGTCGTTGGTCGGATCCGCATCTCCTTGATCGTCGATCTCGACGGTGCCGTTGACCGCTCCCGAAACCGACGCAACCGACAGCGTGTCGCCGTCGGCATCCATATCGCCATCAAGCAGTGACAACACGGACAGGACCAGCGTCTCGTCCTCGGCGATCTCAAAGGCTTCTGCGTCTGCGACCGGCGCAGTATTGTCCTCGTCGATTTGCCCGTCCTGGTCATTGTCCTTGTAGTCGTTGATCTCAGGCGCACCTGGGTAAACTGTGTCATCCGCATCATCCGCGTCGCTGGCAACTCCAGACATGTTGGTCGGTGCTGTGTAAGCAGACTGGTTTGTCGCCACGTCGTCCACACCAAAGCCGTCGCCGTCCGCATCCAGATACCAGGTGAAGGGCCCGTCGAGGCCATCAATGACGAGCGTTGCCGTATTCGGCGTTTCCCCACCCTGACCGTCCGTCACGGTGTAGTTCACAGTGATCGTCGCACTTTCACCTGTTGAAAGGGCTTCGGCAAACTGGCTGGGATCGATGCTCAGAACCGCACCAATCAATCCGAACGAAACTTCTGCGCCGCTCTGATCCTCCGCGCTCACCGCGGTCACACCGAGTGTCCCGCCATCGATATCAATCGCGTCACCTTCAGTCAGTAAATCTAGGCTTAAAATTGAACCGTTTTCAGAGATAGTTCCTAATTCGATCGGAGATACGGTAGGAGGTATATTTGGCACCAACGAGATAGTTGTATCGTTAAAGACAACTAGCTCCACGCCCAACAAAGTGTCGGTACCAATGCTGCTGCTAACTGTAGTTGTTCCGTCCAAAGTCGAAACCGTGAACTCTGAAGAGATGCCGTCATAAAGCACTTGATCATAACCCGCACCAGCATCGACGAAATCGCTTCCACCGCCTGTTGATACTATGTCATCGCCATCACCCGTATCCACGTAGTCGGCCTGATCTCCCAGTATCAGGTTGTCATCACCGGACCCGGTGCGGAGCAGCAGTCGATCGATGCTTTGAACCTCTACGCCATTCGAAAGAACTTGCCAGGTGTCGTTATCAACTGTCAGGTTCCAATTGAACGCAGTCGTGGCATCAGACCAGTCAGCGTAGAGCGTATCATTTCCAGCACCGCCTAAAGCAACGGCCAGATTGCCGTTCCAATCCACAAAGAGGTCACTGTGGTCTCCGCCACGATACTCGATCCTCTCGAAATTGCTCTCTTCGATTACTGCCTGCGCGTAATTGGCTCCAGACACAGAAGATGACCAACCTGAAATAATCTGATGTGTGCTCGCACCCGCAATCGCAGCTTCAATCGCTTGAAAGCTGGAATTCGATGTCAAAGGGCTTGCGTTATCAAACTCGTGCCTGATCTGCGCGAAACTGCGGTCCGGAGTGCTGCCCGCGTTACCTCTGGCCTCAACAACAAGAAGGTCATCGCCATCGCCACCGTCCGCAGTCATCCTGCTGCCGGCGCGATATCCAGCGGCGGAACCGACCATCACAACGTCATCGCCCGAGCCCGCGAGAACCTCGTCCGCCGCAGTTAACTCCTGACGCGCATCAATAAAATCATCGCCTGCGCCTGCGTCGACGTAGTCGGCCTGATCTCCCAGTATCAGGTTGTCATCACCGGACCCGGTGCGGAGCAGCAGTCGATCGATGCTTTGAACCTCTACGCCATTCGAAAGAACTTGCCGGGTGTCGTTATCAACTGTCAGGTTCCAATTGAACGCAGTCGTGGCATCAGACCAGTCAGCGTAGAGCGTATCATTTCCAGCACCGCCTAAAGCAACGGCCAGATTGCCGTT
>NZ_JBQFPV010000020.1:0-33347 GCF_056536565.1 Ruegeria sp. CK3 | reverse complement strand
AGCCGAAGCCGAAGCCGAAGCCGAAGCCGAAGCCGAAGCCGAAGCCGAAGCCGAAGCCGAAGCCGAAGCCGAAGCCGAAGCCGAAGCCGAAGCCGAAGCCGAAGCCGAAGCGTCCGTCGAGCCGTCGGAACCTATGCAGGCCGATGAGAAACCCGCTGAACCGACCCAGGAACAACGGGGCGGATTTGTTCCGGCCCTGATAGGTGGTGTGATTGCCGCGGGCCTTGGCTTCGCGGCGGCTCAAACGGGGCTGATCTCGTCTGGTGGGTCGGATAACTCGGACGTGATTGCGGCGCTTGAATCGAAGCTCTCGGAACAATCCGATCAGATCGAAGCGCTGACGAAGCAACTCTCGGATGCGCCAGACGTGTCGGGCCTGACGGATCAGGTTCAGGCGCTGTCGCAAAAGCTGGATCCGGTCGATGCCGACCTGTCTGCCATGAAATCCAGCGTCGAATCTCTGACGGGTCAGATCGCGCCTCTGGCCGACCGGCTGACCGAGCTTGAGAAGGCGCCCATTGCTGCAAATACCTCGACCGAAGCGACCGCTGCTTTTGAAGCCGAACTGAAAAAGCTGCAGGACTCACTGGCGGCGCAGCGCGGAGAGGTCGAAAAAATGGTCGCCGATGCACAGGCGCTTGAGGCGAAAGCAACGGCCGAAGCGCAAGCCGCGACCAATCTCGCCATTCTGTCCCGCCTGCATGGACGGTTGGATGCCGGTCAGCCCTACTCGGACCTTTTGGGCGAACTGCAAGCGGGAGGCGTGACGGTGCCTGATGCGCTCTCAACGCCTGCAGATAAAGGGGTTGAGACGCTTTCGTCCTTGCGGGCCTCGTTCCCTGCGGCGGCGCGTACCGCTTTGGCGGATGCGCGGGATGCGGACAAAGGCACGGGCGTGATCGCCTTTTTGCAACGCCAGACCGGCGCGCGATCGGTGACCCCTCAGGATGGGGATGGTCCGGATGCTGTGCTGTCGCGTGCTCAGGCGGCCTTGGCCGATGGTGATGTCGCCTCTGCCCTGACTGAATTGAAATCCTTGCCAGAGGCGGCGCAGACCGCAATGGCCGATTGGGAACAAGCAGCCCAGACCCGGGTCGCGGCGGTTGAAGCTGCCGATACGCTTGCTTCCAACCTGAACTCGAACTGAAGGACCTGCCATGCTGTGGTCATTGTTTAAGATCCTTGTTTTTGTTGCGATTATCGGCCTTCTGGCTTTGGGTGGTCACTTCCTTATGCAAACCAGCGGCGGAGTTCAGATTACCGTCGCCGGGGTAGAATACACGCTGGGGCCGCTGCAATCGGTGATCGCGCTGGGCGTGCTGGTCTTTGGCGTCTGGTTTTTCTTCAAACTGCTGGGCCTGCTGATCGCGACGCTGAAATTCCTCAACGGCGATGAAACTGCCCTATCGCGCCATTTTGATCGAAGCCGAGAACGGCGCGGGTATGAGGCGCTGTCCGACGGTCTCATGGCGTTGGCATCGGGCGAGGGCCGCATGGCGATGGCCAAGGCTTCCAAAGCGGAAAAGCTGCTGAACAAGCCGGAACTGACCAATTTGCTGGTCGCACAAGCGGCCGAGATGACGGGCGACACCAAAAAGGCTTCGGAAACCTACAAAAAGCTGGTGACCAATAGCGCCACGCGCTTTGTCGGTGTGCGCGGTATCATGAAACAGAAGCTGGCCGAAGGCGATGACGAAACGGCGCGGAAACTGGCTGAGAAGGCCCTCGCGCTGAAGCCGCGCCATGAGGAAACGCAAGATGTCTTGCTGAACCTACAGACCAAAGCGCATGATTGGGCCGGAGCGCGGTCGACTCTGACGTCGAAGCTGAAAGCCGGATACCTGCCGCGCGATGTGTTCAAACGGCGCGACGCGGTTCTGGCCCTGTCCGAGGCCAAGGGCATTCTGGAAGATGGCGCAAGCGTCGAGCAACAGGAACAAGCCATCGAGGCCAACCGTCTCTCACCCGATCTCGTCCCTGCCGCCGCCATGGCTGCGCGGGCCTATATCGAAAAAGGCAAACCGCGCGCGGCCACCAAGATCCTCAAGAAAGCGTGGGAGGTTCAGCCCCACCCCGACCTCGCCCATGCTTTTGCTGAGATTGCGCCGGACGAGTCGGCTCAGGACCGGATCAAGCGGTTCACCGCGCTGACCCGTATCCACCCTGAGAACATGGAAACCCGCCTGATTCTGGCCGAATTGAACATCGTCGCCGAGGACTTCCCCGAAGCGCGTCGCGCGCTGGGCGATGTGGTCGAAAAACAGGCCGATGCCCGTGGATACACGTTGATGGCTGCCATCGAGCGTGGTGAAGGTGCATCGGACGCCGTTGTGCAGGGCTGGCTGGCCAAGGCCTTGACGGCGCCGCGTGGGCCGCAATGGGTGTGCGAGAACTGTCACGACATTCAGCCCGAATGGGCCCCGGTCTGCCAGAATTGCGGCAGCTTCGATACGCTCAGCTGGCAGACGCCTCAGACGCCCGAGATCGCCACGGCCACAGGTGTGCATATGTTGCCTTTGATTGTGGGCGCACTGGAAGACAAAGCCTCTGCCGAAGAAGAACCCGAGACCGAAGAGGATGTCCCTGCTGAGGTGATCGAGCTGAACGCCGATACGGTCGATGAGACCGCAGAGAAGCAGGCCTGACCCAAACGGCCTGATCTTTTCCGGCCCGCAGCAGCTTTGCAAAAGATGAAAGTGTAAGTCTGTGGCGCCCCTGAAAAGGGCGCAGTTCTGGGGTATTCAACGCCAGTGTGACGGGTTTCACTGACTCTCCGGCAGCATTTGCCACATTCTCTCGATGAATCGACCAAGCGTCTTAAATTGAGGAGAAACACAATGAAAATTGATGAAAAAGGCCTGGATAAATTTGAGAAAGAGGCGGACAAACTCGCGGCGGCAATTGTCCAACAGTCCAAGATCATCGACCAGGCGGAAAAGGCGTCTCCTGTCGCGAAGAAAACACTGGCACCGTTGAAAAAGGCAATTGCAGTGGCGATGAAGCAAGGCAAAGCTGCGCAGAAGGCCATTTCGACTGCCAAGAAGAAAAAATGTATGGACGAAAAGGCAAACAAAGACCTTCTGGTTCAGGTGTCGAAGGCTGCCAAGACTGCATCGGCGGCCAAGAAATTGATCGGTCACGAAGTATCGCATGTTGTGCAGCAGGCCGTTCCAAAGGCTAAGCCGAAGGTTATGGAGAAGACCTTCGAAGAAAAGCTGAAGTTTTGGCAGAACCTGGAAAAGCAGACAAAATAGGTCGAAGGCACTGGTCGGGCCTGCGCAAAAGGGAATTTTGCGAGGCTCGCAAGGCAGGTCTTTTCGTAAGGCCGTACATCCGATATCCCGAAACCGACAGTCATCGACTTGATCAGAGCGACGACCCAATTCGAAGCATAAGTATTTCGACTCTACAAATTGTTCGCAATCAGAATGCGCGTCAGTCCGTATTCTTGGTACAGATATAGCGAAAGGAATTGATAGACGGGGACCAATGTTAGCTCAACACCTTTGAAATGGTAGTATTGATTGTCTTTCGAGCGTCTTCAGAGGCATCCCAATAGGTTTGGTAATTGTTGACTGCGTCTTGAAGGCCAAAGCTCTGCTTGGCGAGAGCGACTGTTCCTTTCACATACTCTTCGGAAGCGAATGACCCAAGACAAGTTTCTTGAATCGATCCAAACCTAGACCGTTCGACCGCTACTTGAGCGCCAGCACACAAGAGCACATGCAATCGCATACAAGAGGAATACTGCCACTCCGCGCTCTGCCGCATATCGAGATTGACCTTGGCACGTGAAATAAAATGCTCGCGTCTCAAACTTGACCAAGCTGCGGGACCAACCTTGACTTCGCCCTTCTGCCCGAGCTGAGATAGAAGGTCTTCGCGATGAGGTGTCAGAGAACCAGTGAAAAGGAAATCAACGTCCTTGTTTTCAAGAACTTGGAACGTATCGACCACTCTTTCGTCAATTGCTGCTGTCGGAAGGTGGCACACAAATCCTTTAGTGCCAAAGAAGTCCCGGTAAACCGTAAATTGGGACTGATCGATGCAAAAAACGCCGTCAACAACATCACAGACACTTTGGAAATTGTCGTACCGCCGTTCCCACTTCTCACGATGGCTGTAGTGGGCATTCTTTTTCTTTTTGCCCCTTTTACGCTCCAAATACCGGGCAAGGCGAGAAAGACGCGGTTTTTCTGAGAAGTTGTTGAACGACCCATTGGTCAGAAACTCCGTAGCGACACAAAAGATACGAGTCCCTGGGGTGCGTGAGGCACTAATTATCTTTTCCCGAAACGAGTCGTTGAAGTTCTCGATTATGATATTGGTGCTACGTTCAATTGGGTCGGAGCAAAGACGCGGCCGCGCGCCTTGAATGGAAATCGCCTGCATCAAATAGAGAAGAATATCATCTATTTGATAAGATAACTCACCATGGTTTCCGTAAACAATATTCACAACTTTCGTCACTGGCGCCAACTTCTTTCTGTCTAAACCGCGTCGGACTTTTATCGTGGCAATACAATCATCCTAGCGCCCTCTTTGGCTAGGCTGATGGCAAAAGCCCAACTTAGAATTGAGGGTGGACGTCAGAGGCCGTCTTTCAGTCGCGAGGGTGCTAGTGACAAGTTGTGCCAGGTGTAAAATAGGAACAAGAGTAAAACAGCGAGATGGACAGTTTTCTTGGCAACTTCATTGAATAATTTAGCGTTACCAGTGAAATGGTGCCCAGGAGAGGACTCGAACCTCCACGTCCATACGGACACTAGCACCTGAAGCTAGCGCGTCTACCAATTCCGCCACCTGGGCAGGTGTCGTGAGGGGGCGTTTAAGCCCAGCGGCGGGGAGGGTCAACCAGATTCGGACAGATTTTTGAAAGTTTTTTGAACCACGCCGCTCGGGCCTTTTTCATAGTGGGTTTCTTCGTAGGACGCGCGGCGATTTGATGCCTTGTTTCAAAGGGGTTCGGGCGCTACTTCTACGTCAGAGCCACGCAGCAGGAGCCATCGAATGTCGAAACTGGTCACGATCTACGGAGGGTCAGGGTTTGTCGGGCGCTACATCGCGCGCCGTATGGCGGCCAAGGGATGGCGTGTCCGAGTCGCCGTGCGACGCCCAAACGAGGCCATGTTCGTGAAACCCTATGGCGTTGTGGGTCAGGTTGAGCCCGTTTTTTGCAATATCCGGGATGACGCCTCGGTGCAGTTGGCCATGCAAGGTGCGGATGCGGTTGTGAATTGCGTGGGTGTTCTGAACGAACTCGGCAAGAACGGGTTTGATGCAGTGCAGGCCGAAGGGGCTGAACGCATCGCGCGTCTGGCATCCGAGAATGGCGTGGAACGGATGGTTCATATCTCGGCCATTGGTGCAGATGCCGAGTCTGCCAGCGCTTATTCCCGCACCAAAGCTGCGGGTGAGGCAGGAGTTCTAGCTCATATGCCCGATGCGATGATCCTGCGCCCCTCGATCATTTTTGGGACCGAGGATCAGTTCTTCAACCGGTTCGCCGCGATGACGCGGTTCGGGCCATTTCTGCCTCTGGTCGGGGCCGAGACACGGTTTCAGCCGGTCTATGTGGATGATGTGGCGCAAGCGGCCGAGCAGGGTGTCTTGGGGAAAGCGGCCTCGGGCATTTATGAGCTGGGCGGTCCTGAGGTGAAAACCTTCCGGGCTTTGATGCAGCAAATGCTGGAGGTCATTCATCGGCGCCGGGTGATACTGGGTGTGCCGTTCTTTGCCGCCAAGATCATGGCCGGTGTGTTGGATATTCTGAAATTCGTCAGCTTCCAGCTGTTCTCGAATCCGATCTTGACGCGGGATCAGCTGAAGAACCTTCGACAAGACAATGTAGTCGGTGACAGCGCCAAGGGCTTTGCGGATCTGGGGATTGTGCCCACTACGTTGGATGCTGTTCTGCCCGAATACCTGTGGAAATTCCGCCCCTCAGGTCAGTATGACGACATTCAGAACTCGGCCAAGAATTTGCGGACCTGATCAGCTATAGGCGATCACCAGCAGGATCGCGCCCAGAATGACGCGATAGATGACATAGGGCGTGAAGCTGACACTGCGCAGCAGGCGCATCATCAGGCTGAGGGCCAGCAGGGCCGACACAAAAGCAAAGAGGGCGGCGATAGCTCCGTCTTTGGCGAGCTCAGCGTCGGCCTGGTGGACCACGTCAATGGACAGCAACACGCCTGAGGCGATGATGGTCGGGATCGACATCAACATGGCGAGGCGCGCGCCCTCTTCCCGCGTATAACCAAGATGCCGTGCCCCGGTAATGGTGATGCCCGACCGGGATGTCCCTGGAATCAAGGCGATGGCCTGCCAAAGTCCCATAATGGCCGCGTCACGCAGGCTCCAATCAGCGGCGATCTTGGTCTGGGAGCCTTTCTGGTCCATCCAATAGAGCAGCAGCCCAAACAGCAGCATGGTCCAGCCGATGACGGCGATAGATCGCAGTGCCTCGGTCAGGCCGGTCAGGTAAAGGACCAGCCCGGAGAGGACTGTCGGAATCGTTGCTACGATCAACCCCAGCGCCAGCCGTGCCTGCGCCGTGTCGGTGCGCCCGGACAGCGCCGCAGGCAGCCCTCGGATTGCCTGTTTGACGTCGGACCAGAAGTACAAAACAACCGCACCCAGCGTGCCCACATGAACGGCGACGTCGATGGTTTGGCCCTGATCCTGCATCCCGGTCAGGTTGGGCAGCAGGATCAGATGGCCGGACGAGGAGACAGGCAGAAATTCAGTAAGCCCCTGAATGATCGCCACGAGAATCAAGTGAAAGAGACTCATTTACCCTGCCGCACTGCCATCAAATTGCTTTGGGTTTATGGGTATTCTGGTGGTGTCGAAAAGGAAAGATGATAGATAGGTCCGTATCGGACATAAAAATAGAAGAAAAAAGCAAATATTTTGCGCGCCAGCCGAGATTTTTCTTAATTAGGTCAGTATATATGACTTTTCATATCCGGGGCGATCTCATAAAGAGATGCTTCCTAGCCAATTCATGGAGTCGGACCCGTGGCAAAGCAACCGATGTTGAAATTTGTGCAGATTGACCGTGTCATGCCTGAAAAGCGTGCCGCCGATGACCGCAAAGAAGACTTTGACGAAATCTACGCGGAATTCGCATCGGCCAAGGCTGCAGAGCAAGCCAGTCGATGCAGCCAATGTGGTGTGCCCTATTGCCAGTCGCATTGTCCGCTGCACAACAACATCCCCGACTGGCTGCGCCTGACTGCGACAGGTCGCCTGGAAGAGGCCTACGCAACCAGTCAGGCCACCAACACATTCCCCGAGATCTGTGGCCGTATCTGCCCTCAGGATCGCTTGTGTGAGGGTAATTGTGTGATTGAACAGTCGGGTCACGGTACGGTCACCATCGGAACGATTGAGAAATACATCACCGACACCGCATGGGACAAAGGCTGGGTGAAGCCCGTCGTTCCGACCGCTGAACGCAGCGAAAGTGTGGGCATCATCGGCGGAGGCCCGGGTGGCCTGGCGGCCGCCGACATGCTGCGCCGTGCCGGTATCCAAGTCACAGTCTATGACCGCTATGACCGTGCGGGCGGCCTGTTGATGTACGGTATCCCTGGCTTCAAGCTCGAGAAAGACATCGTCCAGCGCCGCAATGACCTGTTGGCCGAAGGCGGGGTAGAGTTCGTTCTGAACTGCGACGTGGACGCCGCCAAATTTGACGAAATTCGCGCCAAGCATGACGCCGTGATCATCGCAACGGGCGTTTACAAGTCGCGTGATCTGTCCATGCCGGGCAGCGGATTGACGGGTATCGAGAAGGCGATCGACTTCCTGACCGCCTCGAACCGCAAAAGCTTTGGTGACGCGGTCGAAGATTTCGACAATGGCCAACTGAACGCCGACGGCAAGAAAGTTGTCGTTATCGGCGGTGGCGACACGGCGATGGACTGTGTGCGCACCTCGATCCGTCAAGGCGCGACCTCGGTCAAATGTCTGTACCGCCGTGACCGTGCCAACATGCCCGGCTCGCAGCGAGAAACGCAAAACGCCGAGGAAGAAGGCGTGGTGTTCGAATGGCTCAGCGCGCCAAAAGGGTTCGTCGGCGATGACAAGGTCTCCGGCGTGATGGTGCAGAAGATGCGCCTGGGACAACCGGATGCGTCGGGCCGTCAGGCCCCTGAGGTGATCGAAGGTGCCGACTATGTCGAGGACGCCGATCTAGTGATCAAGGCGCTGGGTTTTGAGCCCGAAGACTTGCCCACGTTGTTCAGTCAGCCCGATCTGCCGGTCACGCGCTGGGGCACCATCAAAGCGGCCTTCCAGACCGGTAAGACCGAGATGGATGGCGTGTACGCCATTGGTGACATCGTGCGCGGCGCTTCTCTGGTCGTCTGGGCGATCCGGGATGGCCGTGATTGTGCCGATGCCATCATCGAGCGGTTCAATGCCAAGGCGGTGGTCGCGGCCGAATAAACGCCCATCGTCGAAGTTCAACATTTTCCCTACGGGATACGCGTTCGATCCAGAACGCCAGCCAAAGACCAAACCAGGGATCCGGCAATCCGTGCCCCCTTGGAAGCAGGAGACAGCGAATGACCAAATTTGATGCCGATTGGGTGCGCGCCGAGGAAGCCAAGCGCAAGTGGATGGCGGAAAACGGTCTTTATTCCGAAGAGGAAGAGCATTCCTCATGCGGTGTGGGCCTTGTGGTGTCCGTGGACGGTAAGCCTTCGCGCAAGGTTGTTGATGCGGGGATCGACGCGCTCAAAGCGATCTGGCACCGGGGCGCTGTCGATGCGGACGGTAAAACAGGTGACGGCGCGGGTATCCATGTCCAGATCCCGGTTCCCTTCTTCTACGACCAGATCCGTCGTACCGGCCATGAACCCAATCTGGATGAATTGATCGCCGTTGGTCAGGTCTTTCTGCCCCGCACCGATTTCGGCGCACAGGAAAGCTGTCGAACCATCGTGGAAACAGAAGTTCTGCGGATGGGGTATTACATCTACGGTTGGCGTCACGTGCCGGTTGATGTCACCTGTCTGGGCGACAAAGCCAACGCGACCCGTCCTGAGATCGAGCAAATCCTGATCTCGAACTCGAAAGGTGTGGACGAAGAGACGTTCGAGCGTGAGCTGTATGTCATCCGTCGTCGCATCGAAAAAGCGGCTGCAGCTGCCGGTATTTCTGGGCTTTATCTAGCGTCGCTCTCCTGCCGCTCGATCATCTACAAGGGCATGATGCTGGCCGAACAGGTTGCGGTTTTCTACCCCGACCTGATGGACGAACGCTTTGAGTCGGCCTTTGCGATCTATCACCAGCGCTATTCGACCAACACCTTCCCTCAATGGTGGTTGGCCCAGCCCTTTCGCATGCTGGCGCACAATGGCGAGATCAACACGCTGAAGGGCAACATCAACTGGATGAAGAGCCATGAGATCCGCATGGCGTCCTCGACCTTTGGTGACTATGCCGAAGATATCAAGCCGATCATTGCAGGTGGATCGTCGGATTCGGCCGCATTAGACTCGGTTTTTGAGGTTCTGGTGCGCGCAGGCCGCTCGGCGCCCATGGCGAAAACCATGCTGGTTCCGGAAAGCTGGTCCAAGCAGGCAGTTGAGCTGCCGCAGGCGTGGCGCGATATGTATTCCTACTGCAACTCGGTGATGGAACCATGGGATGGCCCCGCCGCTCTGGCCATGACTGATGGCCGCTGGGTCTGTGCCGGTCTCGACCGGAATGGTCTGCGCCCGATGCGCTATGTGGTGACGGGCGATGGTCTGGTCATCGCGGGCTCTGAGGCCGGAATGGTGCCGATTGATGAGGCCTCCGTGACTGAAAAAGGCGCTCTGGGTCCGGGTCAGATGCTGGCTGTTGACATGAAGCGCGGCAAGCTCTATCGCGACAAACAGATCAAGGACAAATTGGCCCGCGCCCTGCCGTTTGGTGAGTGGGTCAACAAGATCAACGATCTGGATGACGCCCTGGCCGGCGTGACTGAGACCGCCAAATTCCGCGGAGAAGAGCTGCGCAAGCGTCAGATCGCGGCTGGCTACTCGATCGAAGAGCTGGAGCAGATCCTCACGCCGATGGCCGAGGACGGTAAGGAGTCACTGGCTTCGATGGGGGATGACACGCCCTCGGCTGTTTTGTCCAAGCAGTACCGCCCGCTGAGCCATTTCTTCCGCCAGAACTTCAGCCAGGTGACAAACCCACCCATCGACAGCTTGCGGGAATACCGCGTGATGTCGCTGAAAACGCGGTTCGGTAACCTGAAAAACGTGCTGGACGAGGACAGCAGCCAAACCGAAATCGTAGTGCTGGGCAGCCCCTTTGTTGGCAACGCGCAGTGGGATAAACTGGTTGAGACATTCGGCTCTCCTCTGGCAGAAATCGACTGCAGCTTTGAGCCCGGTCGTGGCGCACTGAGCGCCGCTTTGGCCCGTGTTAGAGCCGAAGCAGAGGAGGCGGTGCGCTCGGGCGCGGGGCATCTGGTGCTGTCCGATATGAACTCGGGCGAGGGCCGTGTGGCCATGCCGATGATCCTGGCGACCAGCGCGGTGCACTCGCATCTGACACGGCAAGGGCTTCGGACCTTCTGCTCGCTGAACGTGCGCTCGGCTGAATGTGTTGATCCGCACTACTTTGCGGTTCTGATCGGCTGTGGTGCGACAGTGGTGAACGCCTATCTGGCCGAGGACTCGCTGGCGGATCGGATTGACCGTGGTCTGCTGGAAGGCACGTTGACCGAGAACGTCGCGCGCTATCGCGAGGCCATCGATCAGGGTCTGCTGAAGATCATGGCCAAGATGGGCATCTCGGTGATCTCATCCTATCGCGGCGGTTTGAACTTTGAGGCTGTTGGCCTTAGCCGTGCCATGGTTGCCGAATACTTCCCCGGTATGACCAGCCGGATTTCCGGCATCGGTGTCACGGGTATTCAGGCCAAGGTAGAGGAAATCCATGCCAAGGCGTGGGACAACGGCTTGGACGTGCTGCCCATCGGTGGGTTCTATAAAGCCCGGCAATCGGGCGAGACCCATGCGTGGGAAGCGACCTCGATGCACATGATGCAGATGGCGTGTAACAAGGCGTCTTACGAGTTGTGGAAGCAGTATTCGGCTAAGATGCAGTCAAACCCGCCGATCCACCTGCGTGATCTGATGGATTTCAAACCGCTGGGCAAACCGGTGCCAATTGAAGAGGTCGAATCGATCACCTCGATCCGCAAACGCTTCGTCACGCCGGGCATGTCGCTGGGCGCGTTGTCGCCCGAAGCGCATAAGACGCTGAACGTGGCGATGAACCGTATTGGCGCAAAGTCTGACTCGGGTGAAGGTGGGGAAGATCCCGCACACTTCGTGCCGGAGCCGAATGGTGACAATCCGTCGGCCAAGATCAAACAGGTGGCCTCTGGCCGGTTCGGTGTGACTGCCGAGTACCTGAACCAGTGTGAAGAGCTTGAGATCAAGGTCGCCCAGGGTGCGAAACCGGGTGAGGGTGGTCAGCTGCCCGGCATGAAGGTTACCGACCTGATCGCGCGTCTGCGGCACTCGACCAAAGGCGTGACGCTGATTTCACCGCCGCCGCACCACGACATTTATTCGATCGAGGATCTGGCGCAGCTGATCTACGATCTCAAGCAGATCAACCCGCGCTGCAAGGTGACGGTGAAGCTGGTGGCGTCCTCGGGCGTGGGCACGATTGCTGCCGGTGTGGCCAAGGCGAAAGCGGATATCATCCTGATTTCGGGCCACAATGGCGGTACCGGTGCGTCCCCTGCGACCTCGATCAAATATGCCGGTCTTCCGTGGGAGATGGGCCTGACCGAAGCGCATCAGGTTCTGGCAATGAACAACTTGCGCGACCGCGTGACCCTGCGGACCGATGGTGGCTTGCGGACCGGTCGTGACATCGTCATGGCAGCGATGATGGGGGCCGAGGAATTTGGCATCGGCACCGCAGCGCTAATCGCGATGGGCTGTATCATGGTGCGTCAGTGCCAGTCGAACACCTGCCCGGTCGGCGTGTGTACGCAAGACGAAAGCCTGCGCGCCAAGTTCACCGGCAACGCGGATAAGGTCGTCAACCTGATCACCTTCTACGCGCAGGAAGTGCGTGAGCTGCTGGCCAGCCTCGGCGCGCGTTCGATTGATGAGATCATCGGTCGGGCCGATCTGCTGGATCAGGTCAGCCGTGGCTCGGCGCATCTGGACGATCTGGACCTGAACCCGCTGCTTATCACTGTCGATGGCGCGCATGACATCGTCTACAATCGCGACAAGGACCGCAACGCGGTGCCTGATACGCTGGACGCCGAGATCGTGCGCGACGCAGCGCGGTTCCTGAAAGACGGTGAAAAGATGCAGCTGTCTTACGCGATTCAGAACACGCACCGGACCGTAGGTACGCGCGTCTCCAGCCATATCGTTCAGAACTTTGGTATGCGGAACACGTTCCAGGACGACCACCTGCATGTGAAACTGCAGGGCTCGGCAGGTCAGTCGCTGGGGGCCTTTGCGGCACCGGGTCTGAAGCTGGAGGTGTCTGGTGACGCCAACGACTATGTCGGCAAAGGTCTGTCAGGTGGCATGATCGTTGTCCGCCCACCGCAGGTCAGCCCGCTGAAGGCAGATGACAACACGATCATCGGCAACACTGTTCTTTACGGCGCAACCGACGGGCAGCTGTTTGCCGCTGGTCGCGCGGGCGAGCGGTTCGCGGTGCGAAACTCGGGCGCCAAAGTGGTGATCGAGGGCTGTGGCTCGAACGGGTGTGAATACATGACCGGCGGCGTCGCTGTGATCCTGGGTGATATCGGAGCCAACTTTGGCGCGGGTATGACCGGCGGCATGGCCTATCTGTATGACCCGGAGGGTAAGGCGCAGGCGTTGATGAACATGGAAACGCTGGTGACCTGCCCGGTGACCGTCGATCATTGGGAAGATCAGTTGAAATCCCAGATTGAGCGTCACGCGGCGGAAACCTTCAGCCGGAAAGCCTCGGACATCCTGCAACATTGGGATGTGGAAAAGGCGAACTTCCTGCAGGTCTGCCCGAAAGAGATGCTGAACAAGCTCAGCCATCCTCTGACAAACGAAGTGGCTGCTGTTCCGGCCGAGTAAGTCGGGTGCTGAGATAAACAATAGAGCCCCGCGTTTCTGAGTTGGAACGCGGGTCTTTTTTGTATTTCGCGGCGGACACAGTCGCGTGGTCCAATCCGCCGATCAGGAATTCCGCCGTTCCCAAGACCGGCGCGGCGGCGTATAGCAAAACCATGGCAAAGAAAGCAGCCCGCAAGAAAAGCGGCAGAAAAAGTAAGGCAGGCAAGGGGCAAAAGACACGGTCGCTCTGGTCCCGTATCCGGCGATGGATGATCTATTCCGCGCTGGGCGTTGCGGCGTTTCTGGTGGCGTTGGTGGTTCTGTACTCGGTCGTGAACCCTCCGATCACGCATACGATCTGGTCTGAATGGCGTCGCCTAGGAAAGGTCGAGCGCGAGTGGGTCACGATGGATGAGATCGCTCCGATCATGGCGCGTTCGGTCGTGGCGGCTGAAGATGCGAATTACTGTCTGCACTGGGGTTTTGACGTCGAAGCCATTCGTGACGCTTTGGAGGGGGGCGGGACCCGGGGGGGCTCGACCATCACGCAACAAGTGGTGAAGAATGTCTTTCTGTGGCAGGGGCGCAGCTGGGTGCGCAAGGCGATGGAAACCACGATCACGCCAGTGGTTGAGATTTTCTGGAGTAAACAGCGCATACTTGAGGTTTATCTGAATGTCGCTGAAACCGGGACGGGCCTGTTTGGGGTTGAGGCCGCGGCGCAGCGGAACTTTGGCGTCAGCGCGGCGCAACTGACCCCGACGCAGGCGGCACGGCTTGCAGCGATTCTGCCCTCACCCCGCAAACGCTCGGTGACGGACCCGTCGGTTTTCACCCGCAGGCGGGCGGCGGCCATCCTGCAAGGGGCGGCTACCATCCGCGCAGATGGTCGCGCGGATTGTTTCGAGGATTGAATCCCACGCCCTGCCAAGGCTAAAGCTGAGGGGTACTCATTGGTTTGATTGGAAGTCCATGGCGCGTTTGTTTCACGTTCCCCTCTCTCCCTACTGTCGCAAGGTTCGGCTGTCTCTGGCCGAGAAGAAGATCGAAGTTGAGCTGGTCGAAGAGCGGTATTGGGAACAAGATCCGGATTTCCTGCGCCGAAACCCGGCTGGCAAAGTGCCGGTGTTGCGGTTGGACGGGCAGATCATGTCCGAGAGCGCGGCGATTTGTGAGTATATCGAGGACTCGCGCCCAGAACCGCCCTTGATGCCCAAGACCGCCGAAGCGCGGTATGAGGTGCGGCGCTTGGTGGGCTGGTTCGATGACAAGTTTCACCACGAGGTGACCTCGAAACTTCTGTACGAGCGGGTCAACAAGAAGATGACCGGACAGGGCTATCCGGACAGCAAGAACGTCAAGGAAGGCGCGCGGGCGATCAAGTATCACTTGGACTACATGGCGTGGTTGCTGGATCATCGTCGTTGGTTGGCCGGAGATCAGATGACGCTGGCGGATTTCGCGGCGGCGGCGCATTTGTCGGCGCTGGACTATATCTCAGACGTGGATTGGAATCGCAGCGCGGCGGTGAAGGATTGGTACGCCAAGATCAAATCGCGGCCGGCGTTCCGGTCGATTCTGGCGGATCAGGTGCCGGGGTTTCGGCCTCCGCCCCATTACGCCGATCTGGATTTCTGATAGGGTGGCAAAGGGGGGCTGTCTGCCCCCCATCACGCCAGAGGCGCGATTCCCCCCGAGGGTATTTTTAGCCAGATGAAGAGCGGATCGGGTTTAAAGGACAAACTGGTGGCGCAGGCTTTGGCCGAGGGGTTTGTCTCGTGCCGGGTGTGTCGGCCATGGGACGTGCCGCAAGTGCCTGCACGCTTGAAGGCCTTTTTGGAGGCCGGGCATCACGGGCAGATGGGTTGGATGGCGGAGCGCACGCATTGGCGTGGGGATCCGGCGGCCCTTTGGCCCGAGGCGCAATCGGTGATCATGCTGGCCGAAAGCTACACGCCCGCGCATGATCCAACCGAGGTTTTGGCCCATCCCGAACGCGGGGCGATTTCAGTCTATGCGCAGAACAAGGACTACCACGATCTGGTCAAGAAGCGGCTGAAACGGTTGGCCCGTTGGTTGATTTCTGAGTCGGGTGGTGAGGTGAAGGTGTTCGTCGACACGGCTCCGGTTCCCGAGAAGGCCTTAGGCCATGCAGCCGGGTTGGGGTGGCAGGGTAAGCATACCAATCTGGTCAGCCGAGAATGGGGCAATTGGTGCTTTATAGGCTCTGTTTTTACAACTTTGGACCTCCCGGCGGATATGGCGGAAGTTGACCATTGTGGGTCGTGCCGTGCCTGTTTGGACAGTTGTCCGACAGATGCCTTTCCCGCCCCGTATCAACTGGATGCGCGCCGGTGTATCTCCTACCTGACGATTGAGCACAAAGGCCCGGTTGAGGAAGAACTGCGTGGCAAGATGGGCAATCGGATTTACGGCTGCGATGATTGTTTGGCTGCGTGCCCTTGGAACAAGTTTGCAGTGGCGGCCAGCGACATTCGATATGCGGCGCGGGAGGATCTGAAGGCTCCGGCCCTGGCTCATCTGGCGGTGTTGGATGATGCCGCGTTTCGGGCAAAATTCTCGGGCTCTCCGATCAAGCGGATCGGGCGAGACCGGTTCGTACGCAATGTTCTCTATGCCATTGGCAACTCGGGTCGGGCCGAATTGCGGGCTGTGGCGCAGGGCTTGGCGGATGATCCCGATCCGACTGTGGCCGATGCCGCGCGCTGGGCGGTGGAACAGCTAGGTTAAATGCCGCAAATAGGCTGGACGTGTCGGTCCAAACCGCTACACCCATCTGCAGCGAACAGATGGAGGACCCGATGGCGCTGGCTTTGGGGGTAGATACGGGCGGGACCTATACCGATGCGGTGTTGATCCGGGATGAGCGTGAGGTGATCGCCTCGGCCAAGTCCCTGACCACTCGGGCGGACCTGGCGATTGGGGTGAGTAAGGCGATCTCGGCCGTTTTGGACGAGGCGCAGGTGACGCCGGATCAGATCTCGATGGCGTCTCTGTCCACGACGCTGGCCACCAATGCTCTGGTCGAGGGGCAGGGCGGTCGCGTGGCCTTGATCTATATCGGGTTCAAGGAAAGCGATCTTGAGAAGCATGGTCTGAGGGATGCTTTGAAAGGCGATCCGGCGCTTGTCGTGGCAGGTGGACACAGCCATGCGGGCGGTGAGGTCACAAAGCTGGATGTTGAAGCATTAGAGGCCTTTTTAGACTCTCACACAGGGGTTTCCGGCTTTGCCGTGGCGGCTCAGTTCGCAACGCGCAACCCGACGCATGAGCTGGAAGCGGCGCGGATCATAACCGAAAAGACCGGAGCGCCGGTTACCTGCTCGCACCAATTGTCCGCCAAGTTGAACGGGCCAAAGCGCGCCGTCACTGCCGTTTTGAATGCACGGTTGATCGGGATGATTGATCGCCTGATCGGGCGGGCTCAGGATCAATTGCTGGCTTTGGACATTACCGCTCCGATGATGGTCGTGCGCGGGGATGGCGCATTGATGAGCGCGGAGCAGGCGCGGGAGCGGCCGATTGAAACGATTCTGAGTGGTCCTGCCGCCTCGATCGTCGGGGCGCGGTGGTTGACAGGGGCAGAGAATGCTCTGGTCTCTGATATCGGCGGTACGACGACGGATGTGGCGCTGATCCGCGATGGGAAGCCCGCGATTGATCCGGCGGGCGCGCAGGTTGGTGGATTCCGCACAATGGTTGAGGCCGTCGCGATGCGGACTCATGGTTTGGGCGGCGACAGCCAGGTTCATGTCATGACCGAAGGCTTGAAGGGCGGCGTTTTCCTTGGGCCACGGCGGGTGCTGCCGGTTTCACTGATCGCGTCCGAGGCGCCCGAAGTGGTGCATGCGATACTCGACGAGCAGCTGCGCTCAACCACGGTGGGCGAGCATGACACACGGTTCGCACGCCGCGTTCCGGGGGTGCATGCCGATGGGATCGGCGTGCGGGAAGAGGCGTTGCTGGACCGGCTGGGTGATCAGGTCCTGGCTCTCAGTGGACTATTGCGGACGCGGATGGAGAATGGCGCGCTGACCCGCTTAGTGGATCGCGGAATCCTACAGGTTTCGGGGATCACGCCGTCTGATGCCAGCCATGTTCTGGGCCGGGTTGAGGCCTGGGACGCAGATGCCGCACGCAAGGCGCTGGAACTGGTGGCGCGCAAACGGGTCGGGTCGGGTGACATGCTGGCGGCGACACCGGAACACCTGGCGCAGATGATCATCGATCAACTAACCGAACAGACCAGTTTGACCTTGTTAGAGACTGCTTTTGCCGAAGAGGCGGAAGATTTCGGTCTACCCCCGAAGGAGCTTGCCCGGCATGTCCTGACCCAGCGCGGGTTGGCACAGCACCGAGGGTTGCTGGCGCTGGATGCGGCGTTGAACGTAGATGTGGTGGGTCTGGGTGCCTCGGCCCCCAGCTACTATCCGGCGGTTGGGGAGCGGCTCCATTGCAAAATGGTTCTGCCCGAACATGCTGGTGTGGCCAACGCCATCGGGGCGGTGGTTGGGCGGCTGACTCTGCGGCGGTCGGGCACGATTACCTCGCCCGCCGAGGGGCAGTATCGCGTTCATCTGGAAGACGGCCCGAAGGACTTCAACGCCTCGGATGAGGCTTTGGCGTTGCTGGAACAAATCCTCCGAGAAGAGGCGGAAGGTGCTGTGCGCGAGGCGGGTGCCGAAGATATCCGAGTGGTTGTCGACCGCGATATTCGAACCGCCCGCGTGGAAGAGCGTGAGGTGTTTGTGGAGGCGATGTTGACTGTCGAGGCCAGCGGTCGACCTCGGGTCGCCACGGGTTAACCCCCTTCGGAGCCCGAAGGGGGCCAAGCTTTATTCAGCCGCTTCGCGTTTGGGTAGGACCCAATCGGGGCGCGGGAAGTGGCAGGTATAGCCGTTTGGAATGCGTTCCAGATAATCCTGATGTTCGGGTTCGGCGTCCCAGAAGTCACCCACGGGTTCCAGTTCGGTGACGACCTTGCCGGGCCACAATCCGCTGGCGTTCACATCCGCGATTGTGTCTAGAGCCACCTGTTTTTGCGCGTCATCCACATAGTAGATCGCTGAACGGTAGCTCATTCCAAGATCATTGCCCTGACGATTCGGTGTCGTCGGGTCGTGGATCTGAAAGAAGAACTCCAGCAGATCGCGATAGGTGATATGAGAGGGATCAAAGAAAATTTCGATCCCTTCGGCATGGGTTCCGTGGTTGCGATAAGTGGCGTTTGGCACGTCGCCGCCGGTATATCCGACACGCGTGCGGGACACGCCGGGCAGTTTGCGGATCAAATCCTGCATGCCCCAAAAGCAGCCACCGGCCAGAACAGCGCGTTCGATACTCATTGGATGTCCTCCACATGGATCAGGTATTCGCCGTAACCTTCGTCCTCCATCTCGTCGCGATGGATGAACCGCAGTGCGGCAGAGTTAATGCAATAGCGCAGACCACCATGTTCGCGCGGGCCGTCCGGGAAGACGTGGCCAAGGTGACTGTCGCCATGTTTCGAGCGGACCTCGGTGCGGATCATGCCATGGGTGGTGTCGCGAAACTCTTCCACATGTTCATGGATGATTGGCTTTGTGAAACTGGGCCAGCCGCAGCCGGATTCGTATTTGTGCGTCGAGGCGAATAGCGGCTCACCCGAGACTATATCCACGTAGATGCCGGGCTCTTTATTGCCCAGATATGCGCCGGTTCCAGGACGTTCGGTGCCACTGCGCTGGGTGACGTGAAATGCCTCGGGGGACAAAGCGGCAACGACCGCGGGGTCCTTGGTGTAGCGGGACATGGCTCCTCCGATCAATTGGAATGGTTGAGTAGTATTTGGGCATAAAATTTCGGAAATCAAAATCATATTTCAAACCCCTCGCGCGCATGTGCAGTTGATCCGGAAGGCGGTTTTTACCGTATCCTTAGTACCAAGGAGGTTTTGCCATGTTTCGTGTATTGCTGCTGAGCGTTCTTTTGTTGATCGGTCGCGGCGTTCAAGCGGCGCCCTTGACGGGTGAGTTCGCGTCGATCGACGGGGGTGTTTTGTCCCTTGAGGAATGGCGCGGTCAGCCGGTTCTGGTGGTCAATACCGCATCGCAATGCGGCTTCACCGATCAATACGCGGATTTGCAAAAGATGCATGAAACCTTTGGCAAACGCGGTTTGGTGGTGCTTGCGGTCCCATCGGATTCGTTCAATCAGGAACTAGAAACGGCAAGCGAAGTCAAAGCCTTCTGCGAAATGAACTACGGCCTGACACTGCCGATGGCCGATATCACTCCGGTAAAGGGGCCAAAAGCGCATGTTTTCTACAAGGCCGTTGCGGAGCAAACCGGTTTTGTGCCGCAATGGAACTTCAACAAAATCCTGTTGGATTCAGAAGGTGAGGTCGTGGCTACTTTTGGTTCAAGCGTCAAGCCGACATCGCCGAAGCTGACCCGTCAGGTCGAGGCACTGCTACCCTGACCAGGCTGACGCGACAGTTGCACCGCCAGAATGCCCAGCGTCGTGATCAAAACACCCAGCGCATCCAGCGGCCCCAGCTTCTCACCCAGCAGAACGGCGGCAATGGCGACACCGAACACGGGGTTGAGAAAGTGGAACGTCGCCGCGCGGGTCGCCCCGATCCGGTTGAGCAGCATGAACCAGATCAATGTCGCCAGAAGGCCGGGGAACAGCGTTGTGTAGCTGAACGCCAGAACCAGCGGCACTGTCAGATGTATGCGGATCGTTTCGAAAATCGGGGCTGCGACAAACAGAACCGCAGCACCCACGAACATCTGCAATCCGACCACCATCATGAAATTGCCGCCCGACGTGGCCCCGCGCACGGAGAGAGTCGCGAAGGTCAGGGCGAGGGCTGCGATTCCACAAAGGGCCACTCCGAACAGATCGACACCTGCGCCGATGCGATTGCCCATGATGAGGGCAACGCCAACAAATCCAGCCAGTAGCCCAATAATCCCCAAGGGGCGCAAACGCTCCCCCAGAAAGGCCCAGCCCGCCAGTGCGACAAGCAGCGGCATGGTAGATGCGATGATCGCCGCGACCGAGGCCTCGACTGTTTGCATCGCATAGAAATTCAGACCCAAATAAAGGGCATTTTGGCACACTCCGAACAGTATGGTCGCGCGCCACTGCTCACGTGTGAGATGCCAGGATTGACCCATGGCCCGCGCGATCGCGACGCCGATGATGCCGGAAATCAAAAAGCGCAACGCCAGAGAAAATAGAGGCGATGCATCTGCAACGATGATCCGCGCCGACGTAAAAGCCGACGACCAGATCAGGGCAAAGGTCAGCCCCATTGCGATGGCGCGCAAATCCATTTCCATCTCCTTGGGTGGGCGGTGTGCTTTTCTTAAATCGCTTTGCGTTTGATTTGAATCGAAATACGCTGCCTCTCCCTGCGGTCGAACGCGCATTTCGATAGCTTTGTTTCAGATAAAACGCAAAACGCTTTGAACAGGTCGCCTAGCAAGAAAAAGGGGCCACCTTCCGGCAGCCCCACATTCTGTCA
Organism: Ruegeria sp. CK3; assembly: GCF_056536565.1. Lineage (NCBI taxonomy): Bacteria > Pseudomonadati > Pseudomonadota > Alphaproteobacteria > Rhodobacterales > Roseobacteraceae > Ruegeria > Ruegeria sp. CK3. The sequence goes on along the minus strand of NZ_JBQFPV010000020.1, from coordinate 12,722 downwards.
ACATGACGTCGCGGCTTAGCCGTTCACGCTGTCTTTCAGAGCTTTTGCGATGGTCATCTTCACAACCTTGTCGGCTTCTTTGGTGAAGGTCTCACCAGTGGCCGGGTTGCGAACCTGTCGCTCGGGGCGTTCGCGGCAGTAGATTTTGCCGACGCCGGGAAGGGTTACTGCGCCACCGGCCGAAACTTCGCGGGTGATCAGGCCGGTCACAGCCTCCAGCGCCGCATTCGCGGATTTCTTGTCGGTTCCCATTTCCTCAGCGAGAGCAGCCACCAGCTGAGTCTTTGTCATAGGCTTTGCCATTTCTTGGTCTCCTTAACGTGCCCGATCTATAGGGCCTCACCGCGTAACTGTAACGGGATATTGTGGACGAACACAACGAATAGTAGCGCGGAAAACCCTAAAAATATGGGGAAAACGTTGCTTTTTTACGTCAGAGGAAGGCCGTTTCGTCAAATGAACGCAATTTCCGGCTGTGCAAGCGTTCCAAAGGCATACCGCGCAAATGCTCCATCGCCTTTATTCCGATCGCCAGATGGCGGCTGACCTGAGTTGTATAGAAGGACGACGCCATGCCGGGAAGCTTCAATTCACCATGCAGCGGTTTGTCGGAGACGCACAGCAAAGTTCCGTAGGGGACCCTGAATCTGTAGCCATTTGCAGCAATCGTGGCGCTTTCCATATCCAGCGCAATCGCACGGGATTGGCTGAGCCGTTGCACCGGGCCGGATTGATCGCGCAGCTCCCAATTGCGGTTATCGACCGATGCGACAGTGCCCGTCCGCATGATCCGCTTCAGCTCATACCCTTCAAGTTCGGTGACCTCCGCCACGGCGCGTTCCAGCGCCACTTGAATTTCGGCCAGCGGTGGGATCGGGACCCAGACCGGCAGGTCATCGTCCAGAACCTTGTCTTCGCGCAGATAGGCATGGGCCAGGACGAAATCGCCCAAGGCTTGCGTATTGCGCAGGCCAGCGCAGTGCCCGACCATCAACCAGGCATGGGGGCGTAGAACCGCGATGTGGTCGGTGGCGGTCTTGGCGTTCGACGGTCCGACGCCGATATTGACCAGAGTGATGCCGGATCCATCCGCCCGTTTCAAGTGATAGGTCGGCATCTGAGGCAGCTTCATCGGCTGCTCCAGCGCTTCATCTGCCTCGGTGATCTCGACATTCCCGGTCGAGACAAAGCTGGCGTAGCCGCTATCGGGGTCGGCGAGTTGTTCACGCGCGTAGTTTTCGAACTCGGACACGTAGAACTGGTAGTTGGTGAACAGAACATGATTCTGGAAATGCCCCGCATCTGTCGCGGTATAGTGCGCGAGCCGCGCCAGAGAATAATCGACGCGCTGGGCGGTGAACAACGCAAGCGGCCCGACCTCAGTATGATCATGTACGCCATTGACGATATCGTCATTGGTTGTTGTCAGATCGGGCACGTCGAACACATCGCGCAGGGTGAAACCCGCGGCACCTTGATGCGGCACCACCAGATCTGGGTTGTTGGCGACGGCAAAATGAACCGGAATCGGCGTATCGGAGGCACCGATGGTCACCGGCTGGTCGTGGTTCTTGATTAGCAACGCGATCTGCTGCGTCAGGTAAGAGCGGAAGAGGTCAGGTCGCGTTACGGTGGTTGCATGGATGCCAGGTTCCGAGACATGCCCGAAACTCAGGCGGCTATCGACCTGCGCGTAGCTTGAGGTCTTGATGCGAATTTCCGGGTAGTAGGCTCTAATACGGGCCGAAGGGGCCCCTTCCTGCATGGCCGCCGAGAAGCCCTCGCATAAGAAATCCGTGGCCTGATTGTAGAGAAGTTCAAGCCGCGCGACGGCAGCCTCGGGGTCGGTGAAGTCTTCCGCAGCAGGTGTGTCAGGTGTTTTTATTATTGTCATGCCAGGGGTTCCAGAAGGTCTATTTTTTCAAACGTACGGACATCCACCAGCCCAAGGTCCGAGATCCGCAATTCGGGGATCACAACTAGGGCCAGCAGAGAGTGTTGCATATATGCGTTGTTTAGTTGACAGCCGCAGGCCTCCATCGCCTCGACCATCTTTTCGGCTTTTGCCGCGACCTCGGCAGCAGGGCTGTCGGACATCAGGCCAGCGATGGGCAGTTCCACCAGCGCCAGTTCCTGGCCGTCCCGGAACAGTGTGATACCGCCGCCGACCTCGGCCAGACGGTTGGCGGCTAGCGCCATTTGCGTGCGGTCGGTGCCGACGACGATCATATGGTGGCTGTCATGGGCCACGGTCGAGGCCATGGCCATATTGCCCTGATAGCCAAAGCCTGAAACGAACGCATTTGTGACCCCTCCGGTGGCGCGATGGCGTTCCACCAGCGCGATCTGACAGACCTCGCCCTCCCCCTCGACCATACCACCGATGATCGGCAATTCGGCCTTCAGCGCCTTGGTCGGGGCCTGGTTTTCGACAACACCGATGACATTGGCCTGAACCCGGTTCGCGCCTGCGGGGGCCTGAATTTCAAAGTCGCTTTCCGTCAGCACATGCCCCAGGTGCACCGTATTTCGCGCGTTTTCCGGCCAGTTCAGATGCGGGCATTCGACAGTGATGGTACCGTTCTCAGCGACCACCTGCCCACGCGCAATGACCGTCTCGATCGGCAAATCGGTCAAGTCCGAGCTGAGGATGATATCCGCGCGCCGTCCCGGCGTGACCGAGCCAATCTCACGCTCCAGCCCGAAATGCGTGGCGGTGTTGATCGTGGCCATTTGCAAAGCGACCAGAGGTTCGCACCCACAGGCGATGGCATGGCGCACCACCCGGTTCATATGGCCCTCATTGACCAAGGTGCCAGAGTGGCAATCATCGGTACACAGAATAAAGTTGCGCGGGTCCAGACCTTTCTCAGTGACAGCCGTGATCTGGGTCTCCACATCGTACCATGCAGACCCCAGCCGCATCATCGACCGCATCCCCTGCCGTACCCGTGCAATGGCGTCAGCCTCACAGGTGCCTTCATGGTCGTCCGCCGGGCCACTAGCTACATAAGCCGAGAAATCAGACCCTAAATCAGGCGAAGCATAGTGTCCGCCGACCGTTTTCCCGGCTCGTTGAGTGGCTGCAATCTCGGCCAGCATCTTCGGATCGCCGTTGATCACACCGGGGAAATTCATCATCTCACCCAGCCCGATGATACCCGGCCAACCCATCGCCCGCGCCACATCCTCGGGCGAGATTTCATAGCCGGTGGTCTCCAATCCCGGGGCCGATGGCGCGCAGGAGGGCATCTGAGTGAAGATACTCACCGGCTGCATCATCGCCTCATCATGCATCATGCGCACACCGTCGAGGCCCAGCACATTTGCGATCTCATGCGGGTCAGTGAACATCGAGGTCGTGCCATGTGGGATCACGGCCCGAGCGAATTCGGCCGGTGTCAGCATGCCCGATTCGATGTGCATGTGCGCGTCGCACAGGCCGGGCAGAATGTAGCGCCCGTTGGCGTCGATGATCTGTGTGTCGGGGCCGATGCAGTGACTAGCATCTAGACCGACAAAAGCAATCCGCCCCTCAGCGATGGCGACGGAGTGATTGGGCAGCAGCTCTCGGCTGTGAACATTGACCCAGATACCACCGCGGATCACCATATCTGCGGATTCGCGACCTGCGGCAACGGCGATTAGACGGGGGGCGACATCGGGCCAACTTGGGAAGGGTGTGTATTCCATGGCTCAACTTTCCCGAATGTGTTGTAAGGTGCAACCCCGGTAATCCCGTATCATGAAATCATTACAAATCTCGTCCGCAGCGCGCCAGTGCTGCCCGGCCCAACCAGAGAAGCTGCCCCGAAAGGGGCCGCGACGATGGGCGGGAGAAACCCACTCACCCGATCTCGCGCCGTATCCAATTGGCAAAGGCCACCGCGCCAGGCGTTTCCTCGGCTTGGGGGGAAAGCAGCAGGTAATACGCCTCGGGCATCTCGGCGCGATGCTTAAAAGGGGCCACCATCAAACCCTGCTCGATTAACCTGTCTGCGATCGTGTCATGCGCAAGGCACAAGCCGCCCCCGGCCATCGCCGCTGACAAACAAACCAGATAGGTCGTGGCGTAAGTGATGTTCGGTTTTCCCCATGTTAGAGCCTGATCATCCGCCCAACTGGCCCAATTTGAAAGCAGGTTGGAGCAATCATACAGAGGCTTTTCCTGCAACGTCTCCAGGTCCACACTGAAACCGGGCGCGCAGACAGGATAATAGTGTTCACGCCGCAGCAGCTCGGTTCGGACCGTATCGGCGGGCCTCAGGGAAAAGCGAATCTCGACCGCAGCGCCTTCGGCCATTTCCTGCGGCTCCCAGAGCTCTGTGAAGATGTTTAGTTGGACATCCGGGTGCTCAGCCCGAAAGGCCGGCAGGCGTGGGGCCAGCCAGTTCACGGCAAAGGTAATGTTGCACTGAACCTGAACCGCGTTTTGCTGAGCGCCCGTTACGGCCTGTGTGCCACGTACCAGCGTGCGAAATGCCTCTCGCACGACGGGCAGGTAAGTGATTCCGGCCTCGGTCAGTTCCAGCGCCTTGGGGCGTCGCAGGAACAAGGGCTGGCCCAGATGCCCCTCGAGCGACTTGATCTGTTGGCTTACAGCGCTTTGCGTCATGTTCAGATCGCGGCCGGCGCCGGTGAATGATAGATGGCGTGCCGCCGCCTCGAATGTGCGCAGCCAGCCCAGTGGAGGCAGGGAATTCTGCATCGGCATAACCTCACCATAAGTTCTACTAATGGGATAGTTACGTTTTTTTCGTTGGTCAAATCCAGGAACCCAAGGCAGGCTTTGCTCAAATCCCTTGCCCAAAGGAGCGTTCTCATGAGTGTCGCCAATCTTCGCCCCAATATCGACCATTGGTCTGAACGCGTGGACATGGCCGCGACGTTCCGCTGGACCGAACGTCTGAACTTGCACGAGGCCGTTGCCAATCACTTCAGCCTTGCGGTGAACGAGGAGGGCACGCAGTTCCTGATGAACCCCAATCAGATGTATTTCGGTCGTATCCGCGCCTCGGACCTGTTGCTGCTGGATGCCAATGATCCGGATGTCATGAGCCAACCCGGCGCGCCGGACCCGACCGCTTGGGGGCTTCACGGGTCGATCCATCGCCATTGCCCGCATGCACGGTGTGTCATGCATGTACATTCGATCTTTGCCACTGTGCTGGCATCGCTGGCGGACAGCAACATGCCCCCTATCGACCAGAACACAGCCACTTTCTACAACCGCTATGTGATTGATGAGGAATTCGGTGGTCTGGCGTTTGAGAGCGAGGGGGAACGCTGCGCCTCAATGCTGACGGACCCGAAAAAGAAGGTCATGATCATGGGCAACCATGGTGTTCTGATCATCGGCAGCGACCCGGCAGATACCTTTAATAGACTCTATTATTTCGAGCGCGCCGCCGAAACCTACATCCGTGCGCTGCAAACGGGTCAACCGTTGCGCGTGCTATCCGATGAGATCGCCGAGAAGACTGCGCAAGAGCTGGACGACTACCCCGATCAAGCCCAGGCGCATCTGCGTGAGATCAAAGCCCTGCTCGATGCCGAAGGCTCGGACTACGCAACCTAACCCAAAAGACAGAAGTGATTGCCATGACCGACACCGCTCAGGATCCGGAAGCCGCCCGTTGGAATTATCACCCCGAAGGACCGGTGGGATTGAACCCTCTATTCACTTGGCCGCTCCGCCCGGCGGCGGTTGTAAAATGGTATGGCGGGGCGTGGTTGCAGATCACCTCGCTGACCCTTTGCATGACACTGGCCGTGATCGCCTATGTCCTGTTCTTCCCCGGATTGGACGCAATGAAGAGCTTTTCGGCGGGGTGGATGTTCCGGATTTGGCTGCTGAATATGGTGCCTCAGATTCTGGTCGCGGGCGGTTTGCATTGGTGGCTTTACATGCGCAAAGGTCAGGGCATGTACAAAAAGTTCGATCGCCGTGATCTGACCCGGGACAACGGCAACTTCACTTTCCGCAATCAGGTCCTCGACAATATTTGGTGGACCTTGGGCAGCGCGATGACAGTGGCGACCGTCTATCAATGGGTGATCTTTTGGGCGATGGCCAATGGCTATGTGCCGACTGTGACATGGTCCAGCGCGCCGGTTTGGTTTGTTCTGTGGATGTTGCTGATCCCTATGTGGTCCGGCCTGCATTTCTATTGGGTGCACCGGTTGGAGCATCACCCGAAGCTCTACAAACACGTCCACGCGGTGCATCACCGCAACGTCAATATCGGGCCCTGGTCGGGTATCTCAAACCATTGGTATGAGAACATTCTCTACTTCACGACCTATTTCATTCACCTGATCATCCCATCGCACCCGCTGCACCTTCTGTTCCATACCTACTTTCAGCAGATCAGCCCGGTTCTGTCCCATTCCGGTTTCGAAAAGCTGAGGGCGAAAGAAACGGATGCTGCCCGCGCTGGCGATTTCTTCCATCAGCTGCACCACCGCTATTTCGAGTGCAACTACGGCACCTCGGAAATCCCGTTCGACAAGTGGTTCGGCACCTATCACGACGGTTCGGCCGAGGCGACGACGCGCACGCGGGCGTTCAAGAAACAGATGTACACATAACGTTTCGAGGCGAAGACCTGATCAGGTCCTCTCGAACAGGGCGACATAGGCCGTGTCGTCCTTGTTCGGACCAGCGGCGAGGTCTCCGTAGATGCGGACCTCGGGCAGGGACAGGTTGATGATCTGACCCTGCTCAAGCTGCCTGAAGGCGTCGGCAAAGCCCAGTTTTTCATAGTGTTTGGCGTTGATTGAAACGGCAAATTGCGCACCCGGGCGCGCGACGCGCAGCAAGGCGGGCAGGACCTCGGGGCCCAGATGGCCATGGGTGAACGTGCCAGAGGACACGATACCCGAATAGTTGTGGCGAGGCACCGGGATGCCTTGGGTCAGGTCGGCCTCGATCGCGTCGCGATATGTGTCCTTGCGCATGGCCTGATCCAGCATTTCGGCGCTGATATCCGTGGCGTCGATCGGCCCAACCCCCAGACTGGCCAAAACCGCGCCACAAAGACCGGTGCCAGCGCCAACATCCAGCACCGGACCTTGCCCTCCAGCCCGCACAAAGGCGCGGGCGGTGTGGATATGTAGCTGATAGTCCTCGCGCGCGGCAAAACCGTCATCATAATCGCCCGCCCATTCGGCATAGAGGCGCTTGTTGTCGTCGGGAGAGGTCAGCGCATAGGCCGCGTGCAGGTCTGGGGTTTTCTCGCTCATGCCTAAAAGAAAGGCGCATCGCGAGATTCGAATCAAGTGTGTCGACGTGGTGCTTGCATCCCCGGTCTGCTCGGATCATCTAAAGGGCATGACGAATACACTGTTTTCCTTTGGCCACGGATACTCTGCCCAAGCCCTGTCGCGCCACCTGACGCCCGAGGGCTGGCGGGTTGTCGGCACCACGCGGGATGCCGAGGGTACTGACGCCATTCGCGCCTCGGGCGCTGAGCCGTTGATTTGGCCCGGGGACGTGCCGGATCTGGATGGGGTCTCGCATCTGCTGATCTCGACCGCACCGAAGGAGGATGGCGATCCGGTTCTGGTGGCGCTGGGCGCCGAGATCGCCGCGCGCGCGGAGCAGTTCCAATGGGTAGGATATCTGTCGACCACGGCGATCTATGGCGATCATCAGGGCAATTGGGTGGATGAAACCACGCCACCCGCGCCAACAGCCAAACGCGGGCGCTGGCGTTTGCTGGCCGAGGAACAATGGTCGGCCATTCCCAACCTGCCGATCCATATCTTCCGACTGGCGGGCATCTACGGCCCCGGTCGCGGACCGTTCTCCAAGCTCAAGGGCGGTGGGACCCGGCGGATTATCAAACCGGGTCAGGTGTTCTCGCGTATCCATGTGGAGGATATCGCACAGGTTCTGGCGGCCTCGATGGCGGCCCCGAATCCCGGCGCTGTTTATAACGTCTGCGATGATGAGCCAGTGCCGCCACAGGATGTGATCGGCTACGCGGCCGAGCTTCAGGGCCTGCCGCTACCGCCTGCCGTTCCGTTTGAAGAGGCCGAAATGACGCCGATGGCGCGCAGTTTCTACAGCGAGAATAAGCGGGTTCGAAACAACCGGATCAAGGATGAGCTTGGGGTTAACTTGCTCTACCCCAATTACCGAGTGGGGCTTGAGGCCCTGATGAAGGTCACTGAGCAGCCTTGATCATGTCGGCCGCTTTCTCGGCAATCATGATCGTGGGCGCATTGGTGTTGCCCGAGATCAGAGTTGGCATGACTGAGGCATCGACGACCCGCAACCCTTCGATCCCGTTAACCTTTAGCTCTGGGTCGACCACAGCCATCTCATCCAGCCCCATCTTGCAGGTGCCGACGGGGTGATAGATCGTATCGGCGCGAGCGCGGATATGGCGTTCCCAATCCGCGTCGGTTTCGGCACTTTCCGTCCCAAACATCTCTTTATGACGGTAAGGGACAAGGGCGGGGGCCTGCATGATGTCTCGCATCATCCGCGCACCTTTGATCATGGTTTGCAGATCGCGGTCATCGGATAGAAAGTTGGGATCAATGGCGGGTGCGGCGAAAGGATCGGCACTATGCAGACCGACGGTGCCCCGGCTTTCGGGCCTTAGCTTGCAGATGTGGCAACTATAACCATGGCCATAGTGCAGCTTGCGGGCGTGATCATCGACCAGAGCAATGGCGAAATGGAGCTGAATGTCGGGACGATCCAGTTCAGGAGAGGTCTTCAGGAACGCGGCCCCTTCGGCAAAGGGGGTCGAGGCCATCGACGACCCGGTTATGCGCCAGCGCAACAGGTGCCCCATCAGGCGCATGCCTGCCGTCAGGCCGATGCCGAAATTGTTGGTGTCCTTGGTTTTGTAAGCCAGAATAAAATCCAGGTGATCTTGCAGGTTCTTGCCGACGCCGGACAGGTCATGCCGGACCGCGATTCCGTGCTGGCGCAACTCTTCCCCGTCGCCGATACCGGACAGCTGCAACAGTTGTGGCGATTGCAGCGCGCCCGCACAGATCAATACCTCTCGTCTGGCCGAGACCGATAGATCCATGCCTCTTGCTCTCTTCTTGTAGATCACTCCGGTCGCGCGTTTGCCTTCGAATGTCAGCTCTTTGGCATGGGCATGGGTGATGACGTTCAGGTTCGGGCGATCCATGACCGGATGCACATAGGCCGCGGCGGCTGAACATCTTTCCCCGTTGCGGGCTTGGTCGTGGAATTGCGTCACCTGATAGAGTCCAACGCCCTCGTTATCACCGCGATTGAAATCCTCGACGCGGCGGTGCTGCATCTGGCTGGCGGCATCGATGAAGGCATTGGTGATCGGGCGCGGCTCTTTCTGATCCGACACCTGCAAGGGGCCACTATCGCCATGTAGGTCATCTGCACCCTGCTCGTTGTTTTCCGAGCGTTTGAAGTAAGGCAGAACGCTGTACCAATCCCAACCAGCGCAGCCCAGATCGGCCCACCCATCGTAGTCCTGCCGCTGCCCGCGTATATAGAGCATGGCATTGATCGCGCTGGAGCCTCCCAAGGCTTTGCCGCGCGGCTGATATCCTTTCCGCCCGTTCAGGCCCGGTTGCGGGACAGTTTCAAACGCCCAATTGCTGATCTTTGGGCGTCCCGGAAGGGTCGACACCACGGCGGCGGGCATGCGGATGGCGATATGTTTGCCGGGGCCTCCGGCCTCAAGCAGGCAGACGCTGATGTTCGGGTCCTCGCTCAGGCGACCGGCTAGAACCGATCCGGCCGAGCCTCCGCCGACGATCACATAGTCAAACTCCATCCTGCTGTCCTTATGTCCTGCTCGGGGTCCTTGGCCGCATGTTCGGGCCAGACTGAAAGCGAACAGGAAAGAAGACAATCTGCCTGTGGGCGTTGTGACCCAAGGTTACGGGTCGGAGGATCCGCGTATCATAGGTTTTGGTTATTGTTATTATGAGAAAACAAAACTTATCTCTATGTCTTTGGTTTGCTAGATTTCCCCCGACACAAGGGTGCAGAGTCGCCCTGATGAATGGGGGCTGCGCCAATTTCGGCGGGCGACCCTTGAAATCCATCAGGGCTACATCTTTCTGTAATCTTGTTCGTTACAGTTAATACCGCGCTGAGCCGCAAGACCTGAGCCAGGATTGGAGATCGATATGGACGGAAGTGATAACCCCAAAGCAGGCGGTTGCCCTGTGATGCATGGCGCTGGCACGCGTTCGAATCGCGACTGGTGGCCCAACCAGCTGAAGCTTTCGATCCTGCACCAGCATGCACCGGCATCGAACCCGATGGGCGCAGATTTCGACTATGCAGAAGAGTTCAAGAAGCTGGATTACAAAGCGCTGAAAGAAGACCTCTATGCGCTGATGACGGATTCCCAGGACTGGTGGCCAGCGGACTACGGTCACTATGGTGGTTTCTTCATTCGGATGGCGTGGCACAGTGCTGGTACGTACCGGACGGCAGATGGCCGTGGCGGCGCCTCGACCGGCAACCAACGTTTTGCTCCGCTGAATAGCTGGCCGGATAACGGCAACCTCGACAAAGCGCGTCGCCTGCTGTGGCCGATCAAGCAGAAATACGGCAACCAGATTTCCTGGGCCGACCTGATGATCCTGGCGGGGAACTGCGCCATCGAGTCGATGGGCGGCAAGACCTTTGGTTTCGCAGGTGGCCGCGAAGATATCTGGGCCCCAGAGGAAGACATCTATTGGGGTTCGGAAACCGAATGGCTGGCCCCGACGGACAACCCACATAGCCGTTACTCGGGCGAGCGTGATCTGGAAAACCCACTGGCTGCCGTGCAGATGGGTCTGATCTACGTGAACCCAGAAGGTCCGGACGGACAGCCCGACGCGCTTGCCTCAGGCCGTGATATCCGCGACACCTTTGGTCGTATGGCGATGAATGACGAGGAAACCGTCGCTCTGGTCGCAGGTGGCCACACCTTTGGTAAGGCGCATGGTGCGGGTGATCCCGATCTAGTTGGTCCCGATCCAGAGGCCGCTCCGATTGAAGAGATGGGCTTTGGCTGGATCAACAAGTTCGGTTCGGGCAAGGGTGACGACACCACCACCTCGGGGATCGAGGGCGCGTGGACGGCCAACCCAACAAAGTGGGACAATGGCTACTTCGACCTGCTGTTCGGTTATGACTGGAACCTGACCAAAAGCCCCTCGGGCGCATGGATTTGGGAGCCGGTGAATGTCAAAGAAGAAGATATGGCCCCGCAGGCGCATGATCCGTCGAAGAAGGTCAAAACCATGATGACCACCGCCGACATGGCGATGCGCATGGATCCAATCTATGGCCCGATCTCGAAACGCTTCCACGAGAACCCGGAAGAGTTCGCGGATGCTTTCGCACGCGCATGGTTCAAGCTGACGCACCGCGACATGGGCCCGCGTTCGGCCTATATCGGCGAAGAAGCCCCCGCTGAGGAGCTGATCTGGCAGGACAACGTCCCCGCAGTGGATCACGATCTGATCGACGACGCGGATGTGGCCGACCTGAAAGCCAAGATCGCGGCCACTGGTCTGTCTGTGTCCGAATTGGTTTCGACCGCTTGGGCCTCGGCTTCGACTTACCGTGGGTCGGACAAGCGGGGCGGTGCCAATGGTGCCCGTATCCGTCTTGCGCCACAGAAAGACTGGGACGTCAATGAACCTATGAAGCTGTCCAAGGCGCTGGGCGCTTTGGAAGGTCTTCAGGCCGCGTTCAACGACGCTCAATCGGGCGGCAAGAAAGTGTCCTTGGCCGATGTGATCGTTCTGGCCGGTGCCGTTGGTATCGAACAGGCGGCCAAAGCGGGCGGTCAGGATGTTGAGGTTCCGTTCACTCCGGGTCGGACCGACGCGTCGCAAGAGCAGACCGATGTCGACAGTTTTGCCGTGATGGAGCCAATCGCAGATGGGTTCCGTAATTACCAGAAGGCCGACTATGCCGTCTCGCCCGAAGAGCTGTTAGTCGACCGGGCGCAGCTGCTGACACTGTCAGCCCCGGAGATGACGGCCCTTGTGGGCGGTCTGCGCGTCTTGGGCGCGAATTTCGGTGACAGCAAGCACGGTGTGTTCACCGATCGCGCCGGTGTCCTTAGCAACGACTTCTTCACCAACATTCTGGACATGAGCACAGAATGGAAGCCCTCGGGCAAAGGCGTCTATGAAGGTCGTGACCGTACGAGCGGTGAGGTCAAGTGGACGGGCACCCGTGTCGATCTGGTCTTCGGTTCGAACTCGCAACTGCGGGCATTGGCCGAGGTGTATGGTCAGGCAGATGCCGAGGGCAAATTCGTCTGTGACTTCGTGTCGGCCTGGAACAAGGTGATGAACGTGGATCGTTTTGATCTGAAGTGATTGCCTACACCACTCACGAAAAAGCGCCGTCCGAGAAGACTCGGGCGGTGTTTTTGTTAGCCTGCCCTGAACGCATACCAAGCATTGGGTACGATTCAGGCGCTTGGCTGTTCGTTGTCAGCTACCCGTGGGGATATAGGCGGAAAAACCGCCAGTAAAATGAAGCTAACCTGTTGCTTTTATTAAGGTAGGAAACTTTTTGCTGAGAAATTTGAAGTTTTTGCAAAATGGGGGTTGCAGGTCCCAGACCTAATCCGTAAATACCCCTTCACCGGCGCTGCTGAGGCGCTGGTGACACACCGGCGAGACGGTGAGACGCACTGGAGAGACGGTGGAGACGCTCAGGATAGACTGGGGGCATCTGAGGTTGAGTT
>NZ_JBQFPV010000019.1:0-71529 GCF_056536565.1 Ruegeria sp. CK3 | reverse complement strand
GCTCCCCCATAATCCCCAACGGATACTGAACAGGCATCTCCCAGCCCGCAAAATCAACCATCTTGCCACCCAACTCAACATGAAGAGAGTAAAGTGGAGTGCGATTCGGTGAAGTCATCTTTCTAACCTTTCAATCAGCGGGATTGGTCGCGAACGACCGTCACAGTGCAGTGCGCATTCCGAACCACTCGGGCTAAGTTCGGGCCAATCTCATAGTTCGGGAAATCGCCCTTGGTGGAGGCCATGACAATCAGATCAAAGCCCTCTTTGTAGGCGAGTTTCAGGATTTCACGGTAAACGCTGCCTTCTTCGATATGGATCGCCACATCGGAGGCATCGCCGTGGTCCAGAATGGCCTGAACCGCGTTGCGGACATGATCCTTTGCTCCGGCGCCATAGTTCGCGGGCAGGTTCGGAAGTTGGATAATCTCGGGGATGACGGCAACTGCGTGCAGTTCGGCACCGTAGAACTTCGCCTGTTCTAAAGCGACCGGCAGAGCCAGTTTCCAGGAACGGTCGTCGGTATGATCAATGGGCAGCAGGATTTTCGTGGCCATCACGTCTCTCCTCGAGATATGGAATTCTGTTTCAAAGGCGGGGGGCCGAATTGGCCCCCCGTTTTGGTCGGGCCGAGCTTATTCGGCAGGCTTTGCCTCCGGCTCTTCGGACTTGCCGCCCGACGCGAAGAACTCTTTCGTCAGTTTGAAGACGATCGGGCTCAACAGGGCCAGGGCGATCAGGTTCGGAATAGCCATCATGGCGTTCAGCGTGTCTGCCAGCAGCCAGATGAAGCCCAGATCTGCTGTTGCGCCGAAGTAGATCATGACGATCCACAGGACGCGGTAGGGCATCAGGGATTTCACACCCAGCAGGAACTCGACGCATTTTTCGCCGTAGAAGGACCAACCGAGGATGGTGGTGAAGGCGAAGATCGACAGAGCGATGGCGATCAGATACCCGCCGATACCCGGCAGCGACAATTCGAACGCGTGGCTGGTCAGAGCCGCACCGGATTCACCCGATGTCCAGGCGCCCGACGCGATGATCGCCAGACCGGTGATCGAGCAGACGATGATGGTGTCGATGAACGTACCCAGCATCGCGATCAGGCCCTGGTTTATTGGACCTTTGGTCTCGGCTGCGGCGTGCGCAATCGGGGCGGAACCCAGCCCGGCTTCGTTCGAGAACACACCACGTGCCACACCAAAGCGGATGGCGGCCCAAACGGCAGCGCCCGCGAAACCGCCCTCTGCGGCGGACGGAGTGAACGCGTAGGTGAAGACCAGCGACAGCGCCTGTCCAATGTTGCCGATATTGATCAGCAGAACCAGAAGGCCCGCGATGATATAAGCAACTGCCATGAACGGAACCAGTTTACCGGCAACCGCACCAATGCGAGTGATACCGCCCAGGATAACAGCCGCAGTCAACACCATCAGAACAACGCCAGTGACCGAGGTGTTCAGACCGAAATTCGCTTCAAGAACCTGTGCCACACCGTTGGCCTGCACGCCGTTGCCGATGCCGAAGGCGGCGATCGCGCCGAACAGGGCGAATGCTACACCCAGCCAAGCCCATTTCGCGCCGAGACCGTTCTTGATGTAGTACATCGGGCCGCCAACATAGTTCCCCAGCTCGTCTTTTTCGCGATATTTCACCGCGCAGACAGCTTCGGCGTATTTGGTGGCCATGCCCACCAGGGCGGTCATCCACATCCAGAACAAAGCGCCTGGACCGCCCAGGAAGACAGCAGTCGCCACACCGGCGATGTTACCTGTACCGATGGTTGCTGACAGCGAGGTCATCAGCGCGTTGAATGGGCTGATCTGCCCTTCGCCCTGACCTTCCCGGCCTTTGAACAACAGGCTAAAGCCCGTGCCAATGCGCAGGATCGGCATGAATTTCAGCCCGACCTGCAGGAAGAAGCCAACGCCAAGGATGAGAACCAGCATCAGCGGCCCCCACACGACGCCATTGATGGCCCCTACGATTGAATTTAACGCTTCCATGGTATTCCTCCCTAGTGCGTCTGGTTATGCCCCGGCAGCAATCGCTCGTTGGCGAGCTTGCTTGAGGGCGGCAAAGTCTTCGTCCGCGTGGAACGACGAACGGGTCAGCGGAGTGGCTGACACGTGCAGAAAGCCCTTGGAGCGCGCGATCTGCTCCAGCTGGGCGAACTCTTCCGGTGACCAGAACCGGTCGATCGAGTGATGTTTCGGGGTCGGCTGCAGGTATTGCCCGACTGTCAGGAAATCGACATTTGCGGCACGCAGGTCATCCATCACTTGGCGGACGTCACAGAGGCTTTCGCCAAGGCCGACCATCAGGCCGGATTTGGTGAAAATCTCAGGGTTTGCGCGTTTGGCATCGTCCAACAGACGCAAAGACGTATAGTACCGCGCGCCGGGACGAACCGTTGGATAAAGATGCGGCACAGTTTCCAGATTGTGGTTGAAAACGTCCGGCGCTGCTTCAAATACCAGATCTGCAGAAATCCCTTTTCCCAAGAAGTCCGGAGTCAGAACTTCGACGGTGGTTTCAGGGTTTTGGTGGCGCACTGCTCTGATGGTCTGTGCGATGTGTTCGGCGCCGCCATCATCCAAGTCATCGCGGTCAACCGATGTGATCACCACATGGCGAAGCCCCAGCTTTTTTACAGCGGCCGCGACACGGCCCGGTTCAAATACGTCCAATGCGTCTGGCCGACCTGTGGCGACGTTGCAGAAGGAACAGCCACGCGTACAAACTTCGCCCATGATCATCATGGTGGCGTGGCGCTTGGACCAGCATTCGCCGATATTCGGACAGGCGGCCTCTTCACAGACCGTCGCCAGGTTATGATCTCGCATCAGGCGACGTGTTTCATAATACTCGGTGCTGTCGCCCTTTTTCTTGCGAATCCACTTGGGCTTGCGGGGAATGACACTATCTGCCTTCTTGGCTTTTTCGGGGTGGCGGGGGCGAAGCTGGATGGACATCTGGCGGCTCCTTCTTACGCGTGGATCGCGCGGCCCAGAGCGTCGAGGCAGGCTTCTTTGACCGCCTCGCCCATAGCTGGATGTGCATGACAGGTGGAGGCGACTTCGGCGACGGTGGCACCTTTGGTCATCGCCAGAACGAGTTCCGCGATCAGATCACCGCCATGCGCACCGCAAATATGCGCGCCTAGTATTTTGCCGTTCGGTTCAGCCAAAACCTTGACCGCGCCGTCGGTTTCTCCGGTCGACCGTGCGCGCGAGTTGGCCATGAACGCGAATTTGCCGACCGCGTATTCGGCACCGGCTTCTTTCAGCGCCTCTTCAGTCACACCGACCGAGGCGACCTCAGGGTCGGTGTAAACGACACCCGGTACGGTGTTGTAGTCGACATGGCCGCCCAGCCCCGCCAACATCTCAACGCAGGCAACGCCGTCTTCTTCGGCCTTATGGGCCAGCATCGGTCCGGGGACGCAGTCCCCGATCGCATAGATGCCGGGAACCGATGTGCGGAAGCTGTTGTCAACTTGAACAAAGCCGCGCGGGTCAAGAGCTATCCCCAATTCTTCCAGCCCCAACCCGCGCGTGACGGGCCGGCGTCCGACGGCGATTAGAACCTTGTCGGCCTCGATCACCTCTTCCTTGTCTTTGCCGACCCGGTCCAGTGTAAGCGCCAATCCGGTTTCAGACTTTTCAATGGCCTTCAGCGCGCGTCCCAACTGGAACTTTAGGCCGCGTTTGCTGAGCGCGCGCTGCGCCAGTTTCGCAATCTCGCCGTCAATACCAGGCAGGACGCGGTCCAGATACTCAACCACTGTGACCTTGGCCCCAAGACGCGCCCAAACCTGTCCCAACTCTAGCCCTATAACCCCTGCCCCGACGACAACCAGATGATCCGGCACCGTGTCCAGCGCCAAGGCACCAGTTGAGCTGAGAACATCCTTCTCATCGATCTCGATACCGTTCAGAGGTGTCGGCTCAGACCCCGTGGCGATCAAGATATTCTTGGCCTCATAGATATCATCGCCAACCTGCACTTGCCCGTCCGCCGGAATGCGGGCCCAGCCTTCGATCAGCTCAACGCCGTTCTTCTTGAACAGAAAACCGATGCCCTTGGTCAGATCGCCAACGATCTTGTCCTTGCGCCCCATCATTGACGGCACGTCGATGCTGGCCCCCTCGACCGCAATGCCATGGGAGGAGAGATGTGCAAGCTCGGCATATTTGGCCGAGGAGGTCAGCAACGCTTTGGAGGGGATGCACCCCACATTCAGACAGGTTCCGCCCAGCGCCCCGCGCCCTTCCACGCAAGCCACTTTCATACCCAGTTGAGCCGCGCGGATCGCAGCAACATAACCGCCGGGGCCGCCCCCGATGACGATGAGATCGTAAATGCTCATTGGGTGTTCTTTCAGTAGATTGGATAGTTGGCGCAGAGAGCGCGGACTTTTGCGCGGGTCTCGGCTTCGACGGTTGCATCGCCTTCAGGAGACTCACGCAGCGCATCGAGAACGTCGCCAATCAAAAGGCCGATCTGAGTGAACTCTTCAGGCCCAAAACCACGGCTACATCCAGCGGCCGTTCCTAGCCGGATACCGCTCGTGATCGTCGGCTTTTCCGGATCACCCGGGACGCTGTTCTTGTTGCAAGTGAACCCGGCGCGCTCGAGCGCGGCTTCTGCATCTTTGCCGGTAACGCCAAGCGGCCGCAGGTCGACCAGCATCAGGTGGTTTTCTGTGCCGCCCGAAACGATATCACAGCCACGCGCAATCATAACTTTGGCCAAAGCAGTGGCGCTGTCGACGACACGCTGCATGTATTCCTTGAACTCTGGCTTCAACGCTTCGCCAAAAGCGACGGCCTTACCTGCGATCACGTGCATCAAGGGGCCGCCCTGAAGTCCGGGGAACACAGCAGAGTTGATCTTTTTCGCCAAAGCCTCGTCATTCGTCAGAATAATCCCGCCGCGCGGACCGCGCAGGGTCTTGTGGGTCGTCGAGGTGACCACATGCGCGTGACCAATTGGCGAGGGGTGCAGCCCGGTCGCAACCAGACCCGCGATATGCGCCATGTCGGCCAGCAGCCAGGCACCGACCTCATCCGCGATCGCGCGGAACCGAGCGAAATCAATCTTTTGCGAATAGGCCGACGCACCAGCAATGATAAGCTTTGGCTTTTCAGCCTTGGCCAGCGCTTCGACTTGGTCATAGTCAATCAGCCCATCGTCCGTCAGGCCGTACTGAACCGGGTGAAACCACTTGCCCGACTGCGCAGGCTTGGCACCGTGCGTCAGGTGACCACCGGCATCAAGCGACATGCCAAGGATCGTGTCACCGGGGCTGAGCAGCGCAAGCTTCACCGCTCCGTTTGCCTGCGCGCCAGAGTGTGGCTGAACGTTGGCGAACTCACAGCCGAACAACGTCTTCAATCGTTCGATCGCTTCAACCTCAACCTCATCCACATATTCGCAACCGCCGTAGTAGCGGCGACCGGGATAGCCCTCAGCGTACTTGTTCGTGAGCACAGAACCTTGCGCGTCGATCACAGCCTGCGAGACGATATTCTCGGACGCGATAAGCTCGATCTGTTCTGCTTGGCGCATGCCTTCACGTGCAATCGAAGCAGCAATAACCGGATCTGCATCTTTGAGCGATTTTGTAAACAAGGTTCCCTCCTCCATACTCGAATCCCAAGTACGAAATTTTGTTTCCTATAGTGGAATTCGGATACGCAAGGCAACATATATCTCGTATTTGTGAAGTTGTGTAAGGATGGGGAAATCGGTAACCTGCGGAAAATCAGGGAGATTTCTATGATCGATGACAGCCTGAACAACGCCGTCGGGCCGGAAGAACAGGACGAAGGCGCTGCTTTGGGGCGCTCAATCCGGGATGCGCGCCGTGCAAAAGGGTGGACGTTGGAGGAAGCCGGACGGGCGGCGGGAATCGGTCGCTCGACACTTTCCAAGATCGAAAACAACCAGACGCGACCCAGCTTCGATATTGTTCGCAGGCTGACCCAAGCGCTGGAAATGAGCACCCCGCAGCTGTTCCTGCAATCGGGCCAAAGCGGGATTTCGGGCCGCCGCGATTACACTCCAAAAGGCCAGGGCGAGATTAAGGACACCCCGACATATCTGCACGAGTTGCTCTGCCCTGAACTCACCAGCAAGCGAATGCTGCCGTATATCGCGACGATCAAAGCCCGTGATGTGTCTGAATTCGAAAACTGGATCAGACATTCGGGTGAAGAATTTATGTATGTGATCAGCGGTGAGCTAACCTTTATTTCGGAGCACTATCGCCCGTTGACCATGAAGGCCGGGGATTCCCTGTATTACGACAGCGAAATGGGTCACGGCTGCATTTCAACCAGCAAAGAAGACGCAAAAGTCTTGTGGGTTTCGCTAGAGTGATCTGAGCGCACAGTCGGTTGGACGCGTATGTCACGGCCGCACAAACGACGCGCCCGCGCCTCCGCCAAGTTTCCTGTCGGTGGGGCTCTGAACCAAACTCCCAGACACTTGGTCGGACTGATCGTCTTCCTCCACGATGATTGATTGAAACTGGATTTCAACGGCGTCAAATGGACAATCCGTTTGATAGCCCTGATCAGGAAAAACGCGTTGTTCGCTAGACACGAGACCGGAGTTCAATACTGGGCATTCCTCGCCTCAATGAACGAAACCTGCAAACTCGATGGCGTAGACCGCCCCGCCAAGCTCGCCGAATGCTGATCGCAATTGCAAGCGGTCACAAACAGGCAAAATTCGCCGGCCTGATGTCCTGGAACTACGCCGCTGACGTGTGGCAAGCCCATGTTTTATGGTCAAAGCTTTGTTCGGACGGATAACTGGCACCTCAGTGACCTGACTTCGTAGGGCTGAGATACTTTGACTTGAGTTCAGGACAGCTAGCTAAATTCGTTCAAGTGCGGTTTCGACTTGGCCGCAAAACTTATCAATATCGCGCTTTAGGATATCGCTTTCTCGTGTTTCATCTCTGACCGCGGCCAGTTCATCTGCAACCACACGAACATCTTCAAACGGAGCTGCCTCCGCGATGCGCACCAAAGCTCGAATAAGGGCGGCCGTTACGAGGCCATTACCCCGGGCAGCGCGTCGCAGAGCTGGCATCGAATCGTGAAACAGTGCCTCAGCCGTGATGGACGGGTAAATAACCCGCACGTTTCCGTCATCATCCCGATACACACCTGTACAGAGCTTTGACGACCACGCTCGAGCCAGAGACGCCGACAGTCGGTCGATGCACACAATTGCGGTAAACGTGTCGTTGACACCCGGTGACAACGCCCGAAGTGCAATTTCAACGAGAAGATGGACAGAAAAGCGGATATCTCCATTAGGATCTCGCGCGGGGATCAACGGAGCTGCCGCTTGCACCAGATGATTGAGGCTTTCGTCACTATCACCATAAACATAGGCCAAAGTGTCAGATGGAACCATAAAGTCTCCTGGCTGCACATCAAAAACGACGACTGCTCCGGCTTCCTTGACCACAGTCACCAGACCTTCGGTATTGATCGAGTTCACATATCCAGTGCCCGAAGCCGAGACTTGGCGCTTGTCTCCCTCCTCAGGGACTGCCTTTGAAGATGGAATTTCTGCACTGTTTTCGATTGCGGCGCTTACTTGGCGATCCAAGGCCTCAGAAATCCGCGCCGCCTCCTGATCAATGGTTACGCGCGTCGATACTGTGTGAACGAAAAGAAGCAGTAGTAGAACTGAGGTGATCGAATAGATCATACCAATCGCAACGGCCAAATTAACGAATGTGTCATCGCGTATCAGCCACAGGATCATCAAGCTGTATAAGAACGTTGCTCCAAGTGAGCCAACTGCAATCTGATTTACCCTGTCTTCGCCAAAACGCTGCAAGAGCCTGGGTCCAATAGATCCTGCCGCCAAAGTGTAAACCAGCAGAACAATGGAATAGACCATGACCAACGCGGACATGGATGCTGCCGAGATTGCGCTGAGAACATCGCTCGCAGTGTGATTGGAAACACTGAGCCAATCAGAAGTGGACCAACCCCAACCTATGAGCGCTTGCTCCGTCCTGAAGACAATCCCAGCCACCAAAAGCCCTGAGAGGCTTATGGCAGCAGGGATGGTTAGGAACCCGCGAAAGTACCTCACTAATTCTCTAGGTGTTTGCATTCCGGTCCCCATTCACGACACGAGCATTGTTCACAAACTCAGCTCTATGCGAACCGGTCCGCCGCTTCTTTCAAAGCACTCTGCATATCGCCCCATGCAGCCTCGTAGCCCTCTTTGACGTCTTCCCAGGCCTCGTCGCTGGTCGACTTCAAGTCATTCAGTTGAGCCTCTGCGTCAGACCTTGCCTTGTAGAGCTTACTGAGCTGCTCCTCGAGCTCGAGTTTGGCGTCCGCTTCGGCCAGTTTCAGCTTGGCTTCGAGAACATCAATTTGAGCATTCCAGCTATCCAGTTGCAGCTGCGCCTTTTTCTCGTACCCAACGCGTGTCATCAAATTTTCCTTTCGTCTCAAACTTTGGTTCATATCAATGGGAGCTGCCAATTAGGCCGCAACAATTGCCTTGAGCATCCAGACCGCTTCCTCATGCTTCGCCATCCTAGCGTTCATCAAATCCTCTGTAGCCCCATCGCCATAACGGGCAGCGGTCGCGGCAGTCTCACGCAGGTTCCGGGCAATCGCTTCGTGGTCCGCAACCAACTGGTTGATCATACCCTCTGAGTTTTTGATTGTTTCTTCTTCGGTCAACTTGGCGTGGCTAACCATGTCCGTGAACGAGATCGGGGCCACCTGACCCAGAGCGCGCACACGCTCCGCCAAATCATCCGCAGCTTCAAACAGGTCGCGATACTGACGCTCTGTCAGTTCATGGATCGGCAAGAAGAGTGGGCCCACGACGTTCCAATGTGTGCCTTGCGTTTTCACCATCAGAACCATTGTATCGGCCAGCACTTCCGTCACCGCGTTGGCGATCCATGCGTTTTTGTCGATACCTGTGTCGTTGGTTTCTTCCTGAACTTCAGACTTCAAAACTTGCTGTATCATTTTCACTCCGTTTCGTTGCTTGTGGAGTAAAACCTAAAAACGAAAAAATATTTTTCAAATAAAATCATATACTTATTATAGGTATCCGACGCATCATGCAGCGCTTCATGATCCTGGGTATCCAGCCCAACTTGCCAACATTGATGTAGACACGCAGGCCCAATGCCATACATGCTTGGAGTAACTGACGTAAGCTACTGAGGTCATACCAGTGTCTGATCAAAATCGACCACCAAAGCGCACAGAAAAACTGCAACTGATGCTCGACCTCGAGGAGCTTAAAGCCATTGATGATTGGCGGTTCGAAAACAGATTGCCGTCCAGAGCGGCCGCCATTCGAGAACTCATCCGTCGAGGCCTGATTTCCAACGAGTTCGAAGAGCCACCTACTGACGCGCCTTCCGGGGAGTTTCGTGTTGTGGATGAGTGACAGGAAAACCCACAGAGAATTCTAGTTACGCCGGTGGAGAACCAACATGGCATAAGCGATCACACGATCCTCTACGTCAACATCAATTCATCGGTGAAAGGGTATGAGGCGCTCCAACATCTGAGCGGTGGCCGCGTTCACATCCGCATCTTTTTTCAGATAAGTGATGACGCCCCGCAATACCGAATTGCGCGTGCGACCTGTTTTGTCAAAAGCCGGCTCGGGTAGATCGGCCAACTGAACATGGAGGGCTGTTTCAGATCCAATCCAAGCCTCGAAGGTATCAAAAAGTGCCGCGTTCACCGGGTGCGCCGGACGAATTGTCATCAGCCTCAAGCTGATCGGCAACATCGTCCATCGTGGCGGGGTTTTTGCTAGAGATGACCGGCTCGCGCAAGTCAATTGCATCGAAATAAGGGAACTTGACATGTGGAGCTACGCAAGAGCCGAACAGGAAGAGGGGGCAGCTAGCGCCCCCGCAAATATTGTCAGGCCTTGATCAGATGCCCGCCATCAATATCCAGCACAGAACCTGTCAGGAAATCGTTGGTCATTGCCATGATGACAGCTTGAGCGATTTCGCTGGCCCTGCCGACGCGGCCAACAGGGAGCGATCCACCAACCTGTGCGTACATGCCTTCACGGGCCTCTTCTGGCATGTCTGCATAGGCTTCGGTCGCAACCATTCCGGGGCTGATGCAGTTGACACGGGCCTTACCCGCCAGTTCTTGCGCGAGTCCCATCGTCAAAGCCTCGACGGCCGCGTTCACCGCGCCCAGACCGGTGGCACCGGCCGATGGGCGGCGGCTCAGCACGCCGGAAAACAGCGTGATTGACGCGCCGTCGGCCATATACGGTAGAACCTCGCGAGTGGTCACGTAGGGACCAATGAATTTGGCCACAATCATGCCACGCAGGTCGTCAGTCGGCAGTTCATCAAACGCGCCGTGCGCAGCGCTGGATGCCGAGATGACGAGATGATCGACCTTGCCAAGGCTGGCAGCCCAGGCTTTGACAGCTGCTTCGTCAGTGGTGTCAACGGAAGCGACCGAAATGTCGCCTTCGATTTCAGACGCAACGGCCGTCAGTTTCTTTTTGTTGCGGCTTGAGATTGTAACCTTGGCGCCCAAACTGGCTGCAAGTTCGGCTGTAGCCTTGCCCATACCGCTACCGCCGCCAACGATGACGACATGTTCGCCTTTTAGCGCGGCTTCAATAACGTTTGTCACAGTTCAACTCCTCTTTCTCTCAGTGGCATTCGCACCGGATCGCCGCTCTGGGTTGGTTTGGCTGGTTGAGGATCACTCTTCCAGGCCCAACTCCGGAGTTAGATACTACGGGCAACCCTTGTGCCCCTTGGACCTTTCGACCCGCCGCAATCTGAGCGTTTTTTGTTTCTGGTCGGATATCTAATGCGCAGCACGAAGTTGTTGAAATGGATAAATAGAATGCAATAAATTCATCCCATGAATATCAATTCTCTCGACCTTAACCTCCTCAAAGCCTTCGATGCGATGTACCGAGAACGACATGTCGGCCGCGCTGGGGCGTCTATAGGCCTTGCTCAGCCCTCCATGAGCAACGCACTGAACAGGCTTCGCGCCAGGCTCGAAGATCCACTTTATCAAAAGGGACCGGGTGGAATGGTGCCAACCAGCCGCGCGGAAGAATTGGCGCCAAAAGTGAAAGGCGCGCTGACAATCGTTTCTCAAATGCTGGAGCAAACCGAGTTTGATCCCAAACACGCCCAAGGCCAAATCACCGTTGCAGCTTCGGATTTAGCAATTCTTCGTTTGGCGCCTGCGATGGTCACTTACTTTGCAGAACACGCACCAAATCTTAGCCTGATCTTCGTACCGATGAACAAAACGGATCTGATTGATCAATTGGATGCCGAAACAGTGACGTTGGCCATTGGTACATTTGGTCAGCTTCCTGCGCGGTTTCATCGACGGACGATTATGCCGGACAGTTTTGTATGTATCGCCCGCCGCGATCACCCTTTGACCCGAGATGGTTTGACACTTGAGTCGTTCCTAGAGGCTCGTCATGCATTGATGACACTGAACAATGACAAAATCGGTTTTGTAGATAAGGCACTAAAGAAGCTTGGAAAAGCTCGGCAAGTGGTTTTGACCTGCACCCAATTTGCTCTACTACCCGATATCGTCGCTCAATCCGACTTGATTGCAACTGTGCCAACGTCGTTGACTCCGGTTGCGCGGCGCGCTGGGTGTGACGTCTTTCCAACGCCATTGGATTTGCCGAAATGGGAAAGCGAAATGGTTTGGACCCAGAAAACAGCACATGAACCCTTGGGGCGCTTCGTTGTAGACTCATTCACTGAAATGAGCCGTTCGACGGAAATCGATCAGGGAAACACGTTTCCTGGGGTCAGGATTCATAACCAATAGATGACTGTAGTCTGCCGCGCTAGCGCTGGAGAAAAAGAGGGGCGCTACGCCATCTGTTTGTCGCTCAGTCAGAAAAACCGCTAATGCCACCTCTCCGAATTCCAAGCCGTGAATCGTGCAGCGCAACGAAAATTAATTCATCCTGACCTTACGGGTCGGACTGAACCTAGCATCATCCAAAGCTTTAAAGCTATCTAGGTCCGGTCAGCCCTTTCAGAACGAAATCCGCTGTGCTTGGGCTGCTTGCGAAGGGTAGATCATAAACGATCGCTAGACGGCTCAGAGCTTTGACATCCACGTCGTGCGGCATCGGCGACATTGGGTCGATAAAAAAGAACAGACCGTCCAGCCGGCCCTCGCAGATCATCGCCCCAAGCTGCTGGTCGCCGCCTAGTGGCCCGCTATGCAGCGCGGTGACATTAAGCTCAGGCAACGCGGCCCTGAGGCGGCCACCGGTGGTTCCGGTGGCGAACAACTCCGCCCGACTTAGGACGTCAGCATGGGACTGGGCCCATTCGACCATGAGGTCTTTCTTGGCGTCATGGGCAACCAGGGCCAGTTTCAGCGGTCTACCTGATGAATTGCTCGACATAGTCCGCCCCTAATCCAACTTCCTCATAGTGCTTACGGCACATCTCGATTTTAGTGAAGACGTCCTCATACCCCATGGTTTTGCCCCATGGGTCAACATAAAGCATCACGCCGTTGACCTGGAAATAGGTGATCATTTCGTCGACATCATCGGGTACAATCAGAGTGTGGGTTTCGCCCGGCGGTTCGAATACATAGCCGCCTTCCTCCGCGACCCAGTCATGTTCCAGATAATGCCAGCGGCCTTTCAGAACAAAACCATGAACGGGCTGCGGATGCCGATGCCTCGACAGAACCCCGGATTTCCGCACCCGCAACAGGTTCATCCAGTACCCCTGAGACCGGTTCAAGCAGAGCGGTCGGAACGAGACGTTTTCGGTTTGCGGCACCCAGACCCTCTCGTCTTTGGCGACGGCCTCAGGGATGACGATCTCTTCCTGCGCATCCTTCGGGAAGGGCAGTTGATAAGGCATCCTGGGATCGTCGTCGTTTCCTTGTACTGGCATCAATTGCCCTCCTCACATTGCAGAATAGCCGCCGTCGACAGGATAGACAGCACCGGTCACAAAAGCAGCCTCATCCGACAGCAGCCACGCGGCCAGTGCGCCAACCTCGGATGGTTTGCCCCAACGGTCCAGCGGCGTCCGACCCAGAATAGGTTGGTTGCGGGCCGGATCGGCGCGCAGAGCCTCGGTCATTTCGGTTTCGATCCATCCGGGTGCAACTGCATTGACGCGTACGCCATCTTCAGCCCATTTCCCGGCCAAAGCCTTAGTCAACTGCGCCACGCCGCCTTTGCTGGCAGAATAAGCAGGAACAAGTGGCCCACCAAAGTAACTGAGCATCGACGCGGTGTTCACGATGGCGCCACCCGACGCGGCCAACAAGGGTTTCGCGGCCAGACAGCAGCGCATGGTACCAGTTAGGTTGATATCGATCACTGTCTCAAAAACATCGATCTCATACTCCGCGCCACGTGCCAGAATACCTGCGCAATTGACCAGCCCGTCGAGTTTCTCGATCCCACCGAAGAACGCGGTTACGGCCTGAGTATCCCGCACATCCAACTGCGCGCAGACGTCGTCAGGGTGCTGCGCAGCATATTCCGCAACCTCTTCAGCTCCGACACCTGTCGCGGTGATGCGCCATCCCTTTCGGCGAAGTTCCCCTGCGATACCAGCGCCTATTCCGCGGGTGCCGCCAATTACAACGGCGTGTTTCATGAATCAGTCTCCTTCCGCAAGAAACGCCTCGACCGCGTCGCTGCGAGGCATCGGGGCAACCGCACCGTACCCTTGGGTCGAAAGCGCAGCAGCGGCGTTGGCATAGCGTGCGGCCTGAAATGGGTCGTCGCCCGCAACAATACGAGACAGGAAGGCACCGTCAAATGTGTCGCCTGCGGCCGTAGCATCCACCGCTTCGACCCGACGCCCTTTGACACGCTCGCGCTTGTCTAGTGTCGCAACCAAAGTCCCTTCGGCACCAAGCGTCAGGGCGACAATTCTTGCGCCGAGGTTCAGGTAAAAATCTGCGATGGCATCCGGGTCGGACAGGCCAGTCAGTTGCTCGGCATCATCCAAACCAGGAAGGGCAATATCGCATTTTGACATGGCCGCGTGCGTCACAGCACGGGCGCGTTCGATCGGCCAGAGCTTCAGGCGCAGATTGGTGTCGTAGGACACGAGGCCTCCGCCGTCCTTTACAATCTGAATGGCCCGAAACACGGTATCGGCAGCAACATCCGAAATCGCCTGACTGATCCCCGAAACGTGCAGGATTTTGGCCGATTGCAACGCCGCCACTGGCAGATCGTCTGGCTCCATCCGACTACTGGCCGAGCCTGCGCGGAAATAGCTAAACTCATGCCCGTTCGCGCCATGCGTCACAAAATAGACCCCGGTATGAGCATCCGCGACCTGCCGCACGGTCGAGGTGTCGATCCCCTCGGCCTTCCACAGGTCCATGAAGGAATTGCCGAACGTATCAGCGCCGACATGCGTCACGTAGCCAACGGGCGCACCCTGCCGCGCGGCGGCGATTGCGCAGTTTGAGGTGTCACCGCCATGTCCTGGCAGGTAGTTCCCGTCAGGCTGCTGGTTGAACTCCAGCATCGGTTCGCCAAGGCACAAAATATCGGGGGTCATGGTCATCTCATCTTTGCCAAAAAGGGTCAGCCCCGATGGGCTGACCAAGGAGGTTGGGAGGGTTATTCGGTCGTATAGCTTTGGCCGACACCCGGAATCTTCCAGATACGGAAGTTTGGGATTTTGGGGTCTTCAAAGTTCATGTCACCATCGACCCAGATATGCAGGTGGTTCGAGACCACATACATCTCGCCATCCGGACCCCAGGCCAGCGTATCCGGCCAATTCATTTCCGGGTGGTGGACAAAACGGCTGACCTGACGGGTGGATTCATCGAACTTCATAATCCCGTCCAGCGACAGCGCGGTCATGTAGATGTTGCCTTCGTTGTCCGCCGTCATCCCATCGGTGTTGGAAGGCAGCACTGCGGCAACCTCAACCGCGTTTTCAATGACTGTCTCATTGCTCTCGAAGTCCCGCAGGATTTCGGTCGGCAGGCTATACAGGTGATTGCCCGTCAGGTTGGTCCAGTAGAGCGTTTCCTCGTCGCCTGACAACGCGATACCGTCGGCACCAGTGCGCATGCCGCTATTCTTCAGCACCGGTCGGTCGTCGATGTTGAAGAAGAAATTCGGCTCATCATTGGTGAACCGGTGCTGGTCCAGAATGCGGCGCACCGAATTGGTGTTGCTGTCATAGACAATCAAACCACCATGCAGCGGGTCACAGAAGATGCCGCTGTCGGCGATATAAGCAAAGCCGGTGTCGTTATCGACAGCCAAATCGTTCAGGAAAGAACACTGACGATCCGCTTCTTCCGCCGTGAAGACATAGCGCTGAATTTCCTTGTTCTCTTTCAGATCCCACAGAACCAGCTTGGCGTCGCCATCTTCAAACGGAGGGCCTGCCACATGGCCCTGATCGAGAATCCACATCACGTCATTGCGGTCGATCTCAAAACCCAGCACGGCTTTCAGGCCATCGGGGTTCGACATGCTGTTCATGTCTTCTGACGGAAACGCCTCGAGCTCCCAAGTGTCGCCGTTCTTGACCAGCTTGGAGACGGTTGAGGGGATCTCGGCCCCACCCCAACGCGCGGTGGACACATAGATGTTGCCCTGGCTGTCGACCTTGGCGCCTTGAACCAGCGCTTTGCCGAAGATCTCGCTGCCTTCCCAAGCGGATTTTGTCGCCTCATCCTTGACGGCATAGGGCAGAGTGTTCCATTCCGCGACCACCTCGGGCCCGTTCGCGAGCGCCGGGGTAGCCAGAACGGCGGTAAGGGCCACCGTGTTGAGCATTTGTTTCAGCATGTATTCCTCCCTTGCTGAGGTCTGGTGTCCCGCAGGTTGTTGCGAGCAACCTGCGGGACGGTTTGTTGTTTTAGATACGGCCGTATTTCGCCAGACCTTCGCGCAGCGAGCCGCTTTCAATGATGAGGCGTGCCTGTTCGGCTTCGCGCTCATCGATCTCGCGTGCCATTTCCAAGATGGATTCCGCATGTTCACGGGGGACCACAACCGCACCGTCGATATCTGCCACGATGATGTCGCCGGGGTGTACAATCACACCGCCCATGTCGACTTCTACATTCGAAGCCAGCGTACGAACGCGGCCCAGAGTGGTGCCCGGGTTAACGCAGCGGG
Organism: Ruegeria sp. CK3; assembly: GCF_056536565.1. Lineage (NCBI taxonomy): Bacteria > Pseudomonadati > Pseudomonadota > Alphaproteobacteria > Rhodobacterales > Roseobacteraceae > Ruegeria > Ruegeria sp. CK3. Next base: position 55,329 of record NZ_JBQFPV010000019.1, on the reverse strand, counting down.
AATAGACCGGGAAGTCATAGTCGCGCTTGATCTCGACCAGATCACGCACACCACCGTCCAGAACGGCACCTTCGTGTTTGTTGGCAACGGCTCCGGCGGTCATCAGACCACCCCACAGCGCCACATCGGTAGTGCCATTGGTCGAGATCACGATGACCGAACCGGCCTCGGATTCGTCGATGGCGTCCAGCGCGTGTTGCGGCGGCAGGAATTCGTCAGTTGGTCCTTCCAGAATTGTTACGGCCGGGCCAACGATCTTCCTTTCATTGATGCGCGGTTTGATCGAGGCGGGCAGAAATCCGGTCTTGCCGGACACCTTGTCCACGGCATCCGCGACCGATGCGGTAGCCACGTCGCGAAACCCGGCAACGAGTTCTTGGGTGTTCATGAGAGTATCCTCTTACGTTGGGAAGATTGAAAAGATGCGGTCGAGAGAGCCGCGTTGATTTGTGCGCGAGCCAAGTCGATGTGACCGGCCTCGAGCGCCTGGGCGGGCAGCAGATTTCCACCCATGCCGACGCAAAGCCCACCGGTGTTCAGATAGGATTGCGCAGTGTCAGGAGACACGCCGCCAGTCGGCATCAGGGCGAGATTGGGGAATAAGGATTTGACGGTCGTCAAAGCGATCTCGGGGTCGCTATGGCGGATCACCGGGACAATTTGCGCAGATCGCAAAGTGCTGACGAAATCTACCATTTGTTCACCCAGTGATCGGGTTGCTCGTCCTCAAGAACTCTCGCGACTTCACGCGCAGCACGTCGCTGCAGCACCGCAACCGAGCGTTCAGAGTACCAGGCAGCATGGTCTGAGACGATGGTGTTGGGGCTGTGCAAAAGGGGGTTGGCTGGATCGACCGGTTCCTGTTCGAACACGTCGATCCCTGCCCCGAAAATGCGGCCTTGGTGCAGGGCCTGAGCCAATGCCGCTTCGTCCACCAAACCGCCGCGCGAAACGTTGATCACGATCGAGGTTGGCTTCATCTGCGCGATACGCTCAGCGTTCAGAATGTGCCGCGTTTCGGGCGTGAGAGGAGCATGCAGACTGACAACGTCGGACGCTTTGCAGAGGTCAATCAAATCCACCTTTTGCACGTCCGCCGCTTGGGCTGTGTCGTCGCTCAGATAGGGATCGAACACCAGAACCGAAGAGAACCCTAGGGCCCGGAATTTCCGTGCTGCTTGAAGGCCGATCTTGCCGCAGCCAATCAGCCCAAGTGCGGCGTTTTCGCGGCTGGGGATCAACGCCGCCTGCCCTACTCCCCATTCACCTTGCCGCACTTCGGCATCCCGGGACGGAATGCGTCGCTGCACGGCCAAATACAACGCCAGCGCATGTTCGCTGACTTCGGTTTCCGCACCATAGTCTGGCACATTCGCAACATAGATGCCGCGCGATTGCGCGTAGTTCAGGTCGATATTGTCGACGCCCACCCCATAGCGGACGACGGCTTTCAGGTTCGGGCAGGCATCGATCACGGCCGCATCCACAATGCGTTCCCGCACAAGGATGGCGACCGGATCCAATGCCTGCAGGGCCGGGACCGCCTCGGTTTCCGGCGCAACCGGCGCGATCTGAACATCCTGCTCGGCCAACACCGAAGCCTCGGTGTCATAGGCGGCATAGCCGGGTTCAAGAATAGCGATGGTTTGGCGGGTCATGTGGCGGTCCCTTGGCATGAGTTATTGGGCCTTGTAGGTTTCGACAGCGGCGTCGAGGCGATCGGGCCACTCCTCACCGATCTCACCGACGATGTATTCGCGCACGGCAGGCTGCGCGGCTTCGCGGAACAGGGCCTTTTGCTCGGGGCTGACGGGGACCACTTCCATGCCTTTCTCCGACAGGATCGCTGTCGCATTCGCGTCCTGCGCGGCGGTCATGCCACGGTGGATCGTTTTCGAGATCTCGACGCATTGCTCGACGGCTTTCTTCTCGTCATCCGTCAGGCTTTCGAAGAACATGTCCGACATCAGATAGGCGTGCCAGCTGAACACATGGCCATCCAGAGAGACGTATTTCTGGTGCTGGTAGAGCGACGCGTTGACGATATTCGTCACGCCGTTTTCCTGACCGTCCACAACACCCTGTTGCAGAGCGCCGGGAAGTTCCGGCCAAGGAACGGGTGTTGCCGATGCGCCGAGGCTTTCGACGAGGGTCACCCAGACAGGCGCGGTCATTACGCGCATTTTCAGGCCTTCCATATCGGCAGGCTCGGCCACGGGTTTGACGTTGTTGGTGAAGTTGCGCACCCCGTTGTCGGCTACGCCAAAGTTGCGGATGCCGGTTTTCTCCCGCATGTCTTCGGCCAGCGCGTCACCGAATTCACCGTCCATCACCGCCCAGGCCATCGCCTGATCGTCGAACAGATAGGGCATCGCCAAAACCGAGAAGGGTTTATAGACAGCCGAGATCGGGCCGTCATGGATCGCCGCCATCTGCACTGTGCCCAGTTGCAGCCCTTCCATGATCTCGGACCCGCCACCCAGTTGCGATGCCGGGAAGATCTGAACGTCGATCGAACCCGAGGTTTTGCCCTCGACGCAGGCTTCAAATGCCAGCGCTGCGGCGTGTTTGGGCGAGCTCAGGTCAGCGGCTTGAAAATGCGCGTATTTCAGCTCTTTAGCCGAGGCCGCACTGGCGGCGGTCATTGCAACAACAGCTGTTGCCGTCATCAGTTTCGACATGGTTTTCATGAGGTTCCTCCCTTTCATGTCAGTTCGCAAATCCAAAGAAGTTGGGGATGAAGGTGCTGACGCCCGGCACAAGAATGACCAGAAGCAGCACTACGAGTTCAGCCAGCAGCAGCGGCAGAACCGCTTTTGACAAGCGTTCGATTTTCAATTGTCCGACCGTGGCGATCACAAACAGCACCGGACCAACCGGAGGGGTGATCATCCCAATGGTCAGGTTCAGCACCAGCATCATCCCGAATTGCAGCGGGTCGATCCCTGCGGAATAGGCAATGGGACCGAGGATCGGCGTCAGAATGATCAGCGCGGGCAGCGTGTCGATGAAGAAGCCGCAGATCAGGGCAAAAGCCGCCAGAATGAACAGAATGCCCAGACGGTTGTCGGTGATCTGGGTGATAAGTTTCGCCAGTTCCTGTGGGATTTGCAGGTAGGTCAGCAGCCAGGCAAAGATCGACGCCATCGCCACGATCAGGAAGACCGAGGACGTCACCACCGCAGCCCGCACAAAAGCGGCGTACAGAGCGCGGACCGTAAAGGCGCGCAGGATGAATCCCAGGAACAGAGCGTAGGTTGAGGCCACCGCGCCCGCCTCGGTCGGGGTGAACACACCAAACAGGATGCCGCCCAGAATGATTGCTGGCATGATCAGGGCCGGAACGGCCGACAGGGTTGCACCGCGCAATTCAATCATAGTGGCGCGATGTTCGCGCCCGCGGTAGCCGTTGCGGGTGGATACGATATGGTTCGCGATGGCCAGCGCAACGCCCAGCAGAACACCAGGCACAATTCCGGCCAGAAACAGTCCAGCGACCGTCACTCCATTGGTCGAGATCGCAAAAATCACGGCCAGAATGGAGGGCGGGATGATCGGGCCGATGGTGGCCGTCGCAGCGGACAGGGCACCGGCATAACTCTTCTCATACCCGGCCTCACGCATCATCCGCATGACGATGGCAGAAGGCCCTGCAGCATCCGCCAGGGCAGAGCCGCTGATCCCCGCAAACAGCATCGACACAAGGATGTTCACATGCCCCAAGCCACCTCGCACATGCCCAACCAGAGCGTTGGCGAAGCGCAACAATGCGTTTGTTAGCCCGCAGGCCGTCATCAGTTCAGACGCTAGAATGAAGAACGGCACTGCCATCAGCGGGAAACTATCGATCCCAGCGAACATGCGTTGGGTTGCGACCAGTGGGTTCAACGAACCGTCGATAAAAATCGCGGACAGGCCGGCGATCCCCATCGTGAAGGCTACGGGAACACCCAGAAACAGCGTCGCGAAGAACAGGATGATCAGGGTTTTTGCCACGGCTCAGACCTCCGCCTCATCGCTCTTGGCGCTGGGACCGTGTTCAAACTCTTGGCTTACGAAACGTTTTGCGAAAAAGGTCAACTGGATCAGGAACAACGCGCACCCGATCGGGATAGCGAGATAGGGAATGCCGCGCGAAATGCCGGTCGACATGGTTTCCTTGTTCCAGCCGAATTCAACGAATTTGACGCCCAGCCACAGCATCGTCACCATGAAGGCAAACATGACGAAGACGATGCCCCAACGCAGCAGTCGGGCCAGAGCTTCGGGTAGCAAATCCGGAATTGTGGTGATCGCGACCAACCGCCCCTCGCGCAAGGCAAGACCGGCACCGCAAAAAGCGCCGAGGATCATCAGGTGTCTGGCGACCTCTTCAACCCAGGCCAGGGACGTGCCGAACCCGTATCGCCCCACCACATTGGCGAAGACGATTGCAAAGACCGTAGCCAGCGCCAAAGCCACCAGCGCCCGGTTCAACGCAACAATCCATGTTTCCAGAGTTTGCAAAGACGCCCCTCCCGATGCCGTCCCCTCGTGAGAATCATAACTGGCATACAGTATGCCAAAATGCAACACTAACACATTGTATGCCAGGTGCGGGACTGCTACTGTCGAACTGAGGAGAACGACATGAGCCCATTCAATAGACCGAAATCATTGACGGAATTGGTGACCGAAAACCTGCGCGAGCGGATTATCAAGGGCGAGTTCGAACTGGGTGAGCAACTGTCTGAGGCTCGAATCGCCAAGAATCTTGAGGTAAGCCGCACCCCTGTGCGCGAGGCAATCAACCGGCTCGAGATGGAAGGTCTGTTGGTCGTTGAACCGCAAAGAGGCTCATTCGTGTTCAATCTGGAGCCCGAGGAACTGGCAAAACTTTGCGATGCACGTGTCTGCCTTGAAACAACCGCTTTGACCTCGGCCATGCAGACGAACCCAGAGGCGCTTCATGCCGCGCTTGATAAATGCGTTGATCGGATGACAGCGGCCCGTGAGGGCGCGGATGATGCAGAATATCTTTATCAAGACACTCTATTTCACCAATGCCTTTTCGACTGTGCGGACAATCGGTTTCTGAACGACGCCTATCAAACGATTGCATTGAAAATGGCGGCTTTGCGCAGCCGGTTGGGGCATCACCCTGATCACATGGCTAAATCCCATCGGGAGCACATAGAGTTGCTTCTATGCGTCCGGGATGGTGACGTTCCACAAGCCTTGGATATACTGAAACTCCACATAGACAGGAAAGAAGGGTCTTATTGGAGCGATGCGACGCAGACCGACGGAACAGGTTCGGTATAGCGTTCAATGAATCGTTTGACCGGCTATGCCCAACCACCTGAGAACCCCAGCAAAGCCGGGTCCATTTCGCCGGTTGGATCTCGTTCTAAGTCGCGGCGCATTCTGGCCGGATGAAGAGCATCAGATATCCTCTAACCTTGGACTCAACCCCGCGTGTTGGCATCACCGAGATCACGCCCCCGCAGAGGGCAGCACCTCAACGGCCAAAGCTTGATTCAGCAAGCCGAACAGGCGGTGCTAGTAGAAAGGACATGAATAGTCCGAAACGGGTTTTATCTGGCGTGGACCAAATCCCACGCCATAGAACCGGATGCTTAGTATGTTTGCGATTGGATTCCGTCCGTCAGACCTGTCGCTTGAAACTGCTATCCGGCGTCCACAAGGCTTTCATCTAAAAATGGCTGCGCAACCGCAGGCCAGAACGGCAGTTTTCGTTTGGTGAGCGCGAGGTCGTGGAACGCAGGCTGTGTTCCGCCGGGGCTGGCAACCTGCAGGATGTGGTCCGAAATTTGGCTGAACGGGCCGTAGAAATGGAAGAGGGATTTCACCGCCACCACCGATTTCTCGGCCAGCCGGATACCGATCTGCTCGAAGGCTTCAGGATGGTAAACCTGAACGCGAAGATCATTGACCAGCAGGTCGATTTCTCCATCCAGGCGGAGCCAAACTACGGTGCCCATGGGTTCAAGACCAGTGCCGAGATGCTGACCCAGGCCCTTCTCGATATTCATAACCCTTGCAGTCAGGTCGATCGGATCCCCTGAAACCACACCGGTCTTTCCGCCAAGCCGAAGGGTCAATCTGCTTCCAATGCCCCCATCCTGACAAATACGCACCACCCCGGGATCCCAGAACAGGCCGCTGGCAAAATGTGTCATTCCACGCGCCAGCATGGCTTTCAGCAAGTGGGTGGCGTCGCCCGGCGCTCCTCCGCCTGAGTTGTCACCCATGTCCGCCAGAACGCATAGACCGGACCGTGTACCAATGTGATCCAACGCCTCGGAGATCGGTAGATACCGCGTGGTAACTTCGTTGCGCAAATCAAAGAAGCGCCGCCCCAACTCCTCGGCTAGTTGCGCGGCCCGTTGTGCCTGGCCATCTGCTATTACCAACATCCGCGCGCCGACATCTTCGACATCTGCCCAGGGAAAACCGTGACTCAATGAAACCGACAACACACCGGGTCTGGCTTGAGCTGCGGCCATCTCGGCCACAAAATCCTTCATCGCCCCAGCTTTGGTCAGGTATAGGTTCATCATACGGGTATCAAAAAACACCATCTTTGGCGTGATCTCACCCGCATGTGCCCGCTTTGCCAGATCAAACAGTTCGGCGGCGCAGGCTGTTGCATCGTCATGAGGGTATTCTCTAAAATGCACGATCAGATCGCTGGCTTTCAGCATCTTCTTTGTCAGATGAGAATGCAGGTCCAGCGAAACGCCGATCGTTGCCTCCGGGCACTTTTTGCGGACGCGGGTCAGAATATCACCTTCGCAATCCTCTATATGCTCGGCCACCATCGCGCCGTGAAGTTGCAACAGAATGATATCTGCACCGCCGCATTCTGCGAGATCAGACAAAATCTCGCCGCTCAGCGCGTCATAACAGCTACGTGTGGTCGGTCCGGCAGGTTCGGCTATGGCGGTCAGGCTTTCGACAACCTGCCAGCCCAGAGTTTCGGCCTTTTGGCGCCACAGATGAAGCGCCTCAGTCATAAGGTTTGGAGGCTCTTGGGTCGCCGTACCATGTCGCAGGAAATAGTCCTCGAAACCCGACATCGCAGTCGGCATCGTGCAAAACGTGTTCGTTTCTGTCGACAGTGTCGCAATGAAAAGTTTCATAAATTCTTTGTTCCCAACACGTCAGAGGACGGCTGCGTGAGCCATCCTCTGATCTTTGGCGATGCTATCATATTTCACCAGAGTTATTCGGCTTTCCACCAGCGCTCCATAAAGCTGCTTCCATCCAGATCCAGATTCGAGCCGAATTTTTCGGGCGTGCCAACGCTTGGGCGCGTGGCAAAAACATATGAAGCAAACATCGGGATCGCGACACCACCCTGATTGGCGACGATATCCTGCATTTCACCATACATCTGGCGACGTCTTTCAGTGTCCAGTTCAGCCCGGGCCTCAACCAGAATCTTGTCGAATTTCTCATGCGACCAGAGAGATTCGTTCCAAGCGACACCGGATTGGAACGCCAATGAGAACATAAGATCCTCGACCGGTCGTCCGGCCCAATAGCTGGCGCACCAAGGTTTCTTCGTCCAGACCTCGGACCAATAACCATCGTTGGGCTCTCGTTTGACAGAAACGTTGATCCCGCATTTCGCGGCCGAGTTCGAAATCAGCGTCGCTGCGTCCACCGCGCCAGGGAAAGCAGCGTCAGAGGACGAGAGTTCGACATTCAGCGACTCTAGACCAGCCTGTTTCAGATAGTATTTTGCCCTGTCCGGATCGAAAGTCTTTTGTTCAAGCTCAGCATTGAAATACTTCTGACCGGACCCGATTGGATGATCATTGCCGACCTCGCCGTAACCCAGCAGAATCTTGTCGACCAGCTCTTGCCGGTCGATGCCCCATTTGATCGCCTGACGCACATTGTTGTCGTCAAACGGCGCGACATTGGTCAGCATCGGGAAGGAGTAGTGCTGCGTACCGGCAACTGAATGCAGCGTAACATTTGGATCACGCGAGACAAACTTGGCCGTCTTTGGATCAACCTTATCGGCAATGTCGACCGACCCCGCTGACAGCGCCGCCATCCGTGCGGTCGTATCCAGCAGCACCAAAAGCTTCCATTCGTCCACATGCGCGACATCAGGGTTCCAGTGGTTCCCATGACGGGCCAGATCCGCCGAAATCCCTGGCTGGAAATCCTTTAGCTGATAGGCTCCGCAACCAATACCGGATTGCCAGTCAATGCTGTCACCCTCTGCCGGCAGAATGGCAAAGCGGTAGTCGCTGAGGATAGCCGGGAAATCTGCGTTACCGCCCTCAAGCTCGAAAACGACGGTGTTTGGCCCGTCCGCACGCAGTTCCTTCACACCGGCCAACAGCGGCGCCCCAGTCGAGGTTGACCCTTCTCCGCGGTGAAAATTGATCGAGGCAATCACGTCCTCGACTGTCACTGTACGACCATTGTGGAACTCGACCCCGTCGCGCATCTCGAAGGTCCAAACCGACGCGTCCGGCGAGGCCTCCCATGATTTTGCAAGTGACGGCTGCACGTTGCTGTCCGCGTCGATCGCAGTCAGGAAACCGTTCATGCCCAGGCTCAATGGAATCAGGAAACCCGCTGATATCTGCCCCGGATTGAGTTGCTCGGTCGTCCCGCCATGACCAATCCCGGCAATCATGCTGCCGCCCTTTTTGGGCGTAGCCGCAAAAGCGCGATCCGCCAAAAGCGTTGCGGCACCGACGGTCATGCCGGTTGCCAAAACACCGCGCATGAACTGGCGACGATCCACCTGACGCATTTGCAGACGCTGTTCCATCTGCCGCACGTATTGAAATTTATCCATTGCTTGACCTTCCCTGAGCATTCTTCTGTTGCCCGCAAGATCACGCACCAATTTGAGCTTAACAATGGCGCCACATTATGCTTTCTTTAGCGAGTTTATGCGACCAAATGCCGAACCATCAATGCACCAGAATTTAGCTGCAAACCTGCGTCACCTTTGTGCCGATTACCCGTCAGTAGCAGCTGTTTGCAGAGAGATTGGCATCAACCATCAGCAATTCGCCAAGTACCTCAACGGCCGCAGCATGCCCTCGCCAAACAACTTGCGCCGCATCAGCCGGTTCTTCGACGTGGGCGAGCATATCTTGCTGGGAGATCATGCAGAACTGCGGCGCCACACCACCCAACTCGCCAAAACCGAGGCGGATCGGCGACGAGACCCTCTGATCGATGTGTTCCCAGGTGATCTTCAACGGCTGCGGCCATTTCTCGGATCTTATCTAGTGTTCTTTCGCGCACCGAACGATCCAACCAAAGCCATTATCAACGTTGCCTTCTTGGATGAGCGGAACGGGACGGTTTACAGCCGTGTTGTCGAAGCCTTAAGCGAAGGAAAGTCATCGACGCGCCGCTGGACAAGATGTGATGGCAAAGCCGCCTTCCGCGCGGGGCAAGTCTTTGTCTTCGATTCCGAACGCGGTCCAGACGCACCTGTCAGCCTGTACATTCTGAACAAACCCCATCGCGACAAGTCAAAGCTATTGTTCGGCACGATGTCTTATCTCGCTTCGTTGTCCGGCCGAACGCCGACCTCTTCTCCTGTCGTCTGGAAGAGAGCTGAAAACTACCGCTCAGTGCGAGAGCTGTTTTCGAAAAGCGGTATCGTCGATTTGAAGAGCACCAAACTGGATATGAAGGTTCGTCAACACCTTCTTGGTGAGTCCACAGACTCTGGTGCGAAGACTATTACTGAGTAGAAGAACCGCAGGGTACCTGCGTATTAGGGTCAGTGCCCATTTGTTTCTGCTGGTGGGGGTGGATCAAGTCTCAATAGCGAGATCGGGAAACATGTCTGATCTTACCTTTTTGCACGGCTTATAGTTCTATCTGGGACACACGGTGTCCTATCGTGACCTCGAAGAGATCATGGCTGAACGCGGCGCGCGGGTGGACCACGCCACTTTCAACAGGTGAATTGCTAAGTATTCGCCAATGATCGCAGTGCGCGCGCAATTTAAGAAGCGACCAACGCTGAGTTCCCAGCGCATGGACGAGACATATGTTCGTGTTCGCGGCAAATGGATGTACCTCTATCGGGCTGCCAACATTGCTGGAAGCGGCAATTCTCTAGCTCCACGCCGGCTGGTTTTCGGCTATTTGCTGAGATCGAAGGATGGGTGCATCCAGTAAGTCGCTGATTCTGGCCGTCGCATAGGTTTGCGACACATCCTTAAACATCTCAATAGTGTCACACCCGTTCATCGGGGCTGATCGTCTGCCCTGCCGCGTCGAAAAATTGCAGTTTCTCGGGTGCAAAAAACAAGCCGATTTGCGTCCCGGCTTTGATCTGCGCGTCCCCGCCAAGGCGAACCGTCACCTTCTCCTCAAACCCGCAATCAACGATGATGAACATATCTGCGCCAAGATACTCGACCACCTCTACCTTGCCGTCGCTGTGACCCGAGCCAGGTTCGACCACACTGATATGTTCCGGACGGATGCCCAGCATCGTGGCGGTACCAGTCCGATCAAACGGGCCACCTCCGCCGTTTTCCAGCTGAAACTGATCGCCAGACACGGTGCAGGGAATGACGTTCATTTTCGGACTGCCGATGAACTGCGCCACGAACAGGTTGGCGGGGCGTTCGTATAATTCGCGTGGAGTACCGACCTGCGCGATCTTACCGAATTCCAGCACCACAATGCGATCGGCCAGTGTCATCGCCTCGACCTGATCATGAGTCACATAGATCATCGTGCGGTTGAGGCTCTGGTGAAGCTTGGCAATCTCATACCGCATTTCGACCCTGAGAGCGGCGTCTAGGTTGGATAGCGGCTCATCGAACAGGAATGCGGTGGGATCACGCACAATTGACCGACCGATTGCAACGCGCTGACGCTGGCCGCCGGACAGGTCTTTAGGTTTGCGCTCCAAATAAGGTTCCAGCTTGAGCACCTCGGCGGCTTTGCCCACGCGTTCGGCAATCTCGCCCTTGGATACGCCCGCCACTTTCAGCGAGAACCCCATATTTTCGGCCACCGTCAGGTGTGGATACAGAGCATAGGACTGGAACACCATGGTCAGCCCGCGCTTCGAAGGCGGGTTGTCAGTAACGTCATCCCCATTGATCAAAAGAGACCCGCGCGAGATGTCCTCGAGCCCACCGATCATCCGCAACAGGGTTGATTTACCACAACCCGACGGGCCAACGAAGACGACGAACTCACCCTCTTCGATCTTTAGATCGATGCCTTTGATCACCTGCACTTCGCCGAACCATTTTTCGACGGAATTGAGCTCTATGCTGCCCATCAGTTCCTCCCTGCCCAATGCAGCCAGACGGCAGCGGTCCATGTGAACGAGTTGCCCCCGGCAGGACTGCCGGTAATCGGGTCGTAATATTCGGCAAAGCCGTGGCCAGCGATCAGACGACCGGTTTTCAGGCGTAGTGCTTCGGCCTCAACCCCGTGGCCCATATCCTTTAAACCGAACCCAGTAAGCATGTTCATGAACGCCCATGTTGGCCCACGCCAATACCGGCGTTCGTCAAATTTGGGAGATTTATGATCATAGCTAGGGATCGGGTGCGGGACCGTGATCAAAACAGTTTTCAATCGGTCCAACATTTGTTGGGATTCAATGCCTGCATACCAGCACAGATAGCTTGCATTTGAGACGCTTTCAGCCCATTTGCCCGTATGCGCATTTCGGGAATCAAAGGTGCCCAAAGCCTCGTTCCACAGTGACTCTGCGCCTGCCTCTAGCCGGTCCACGTCTTCACCGAGGCCTTCGGCCCTGATCCCCAATTCCTCGCTGATCGCCAGCAGATCACGGGCGGCGCGTAGAGTTGTGAAACTCATCGTCGGATCGGCGACGCGGAACGGGTTCTTCTCCAGCAATTGCTGCTGATCCCAGCCCGCTTCACGCCCAATCTGGACAAGTTTGATGTAGCGGTCATAGTCGTATTTGGTGGGCCGGTCGGCGCTGTTCACGTGGCTCGTGTCGCGACGCTGGTATTCGCCCACGTCTGAGGCATCAATGCTCGCCATTGCGTCGTCCCAGTCCGGTGCATTGTCACGCCCGGCCTCCCATGGGTGGGTGGTGCAAACCGCGCCGTGGTCATCGAGACGCCATGTCATGAACCACCGATGCCAGGCCAGCATAGCCGGGAACAAGGCGCGGAGCCGGGCTTCACCAGCCGCACGGTCTTTCTCCCATACCCGCCGGGCCATGGTGGCCGCCAGCGGTGGCTGGGTTACGCCAGAGGAGGCAATCGGGCCGATGCCACCCCAGACATCCGGGCCAGGGAAATAGCCCGGATCTGTTTTGTGGAACAGGATGTGGGGGACCATGCCGTCCTCCCACTGGCCCGAGAACAGCGTCTCAAGCTCAGTCCAGGCGCGGTCGATATCGAACTCGGCAAACCCCAGCGCGGCGATCGCGCTGTCCCAGTTCCATTGGTAGGGATAGAGCCCGCTGGTCGGGATCGTATAGCCACCCCGATCATTGGCGATCAGGATATTGCGTGCTGACTCTGTCGGCGAAGTAAAGTGGTTCATTTCTGTCATCCTTTGACCGAGCCTGCTGTCAGGCCTTTGGTCATGAAACGTTCAAGCCCCAGGAACAGGGCCATGATTGGAACAGTGGCAATCACCGCGCCAGCCATGAGGTGTTGGCGAGGGATTTCCGAGGAGTTCAGCATTGTGACGCCTCGGGTTAGAGTGAATTTCGAGGGATCGTCCAGCAGCATGAAAGCCAGAAGGAACTCGTTCCAGGCGATCATGAAGACATAGAGCGACACCGAAGCCAGAGCCGGCAGGCTGAGCGGCAGGGTGATCTTCCAGATCACCGCCAAGCGCGAGAGACCATCCATCAAGCCGGCCTCTTCGACCTCGGTCGGGAGACCACGGAAATACCCCTGCAGCATATACAGCGCGACCGGGATCGTGGTGACCGGGTAGATCATGACGATGCCTAGGATCGAGTTGCGCAGGCCGGTCAGCGAGAACGCGATATAGATCGGCAGCGCTAGAACGATCATCGGCACCATGTAGATCAGCAGGATCGAGCGCGAGAACGCCTTTTGCCCTTTGAACCGGAACCGTGCGACGGCATAGGCCCCCGGAATGCTGAAGGCCAGTGTGATGAAGACCGTCAGCACCGAGACGTAGAAGGACGTCCACAGGTACGAGCCGAAATTGAAATCGCGGAACAGTTCCGTATAGCTGCGGAACAGCGCCCAGCCCTGATCCAGATCCAGCGAGAAATCCAGCGGGTTCTGCAACAGCGCCTGCTGTGACTTCAGGCTGGTCATCACCATCACGTAGAAGGGAATGACCACAATCGCCGTGAAGAAGATATAACCGAAACCAGTGCAGAACCTGATCACGGCGTCTTCGAACTCATGACGGGTCAGTTCGCCAAAGGGCAGCTCTTTCAGGATTTCAGCGATCGACAGATGCATGACCACGGCAATCGAAACCACGGTGACCGATAGCGCGAGCAGCGTTGTGTCCGAGCCGATCAGAACCGGGCCAAAGCCTGTCAGGCAAGTCAGACCCAAAAGGGCCGACACTCCCAGACGCGCCGAGGCATGACGAGCGGGAAAGCGGACATATGCCAGACCAGCCAACGCGCCCCAGATCAGGCTCAGCAGAACCTGCGGACGGAAGGCCGCGCCCGTGGCGAAGGACATGGTGACCGCAATGGTGGTGGCGATCACCACCAGCCACATCGCGCCCAGGATCGGGCCAGTGATATACCCTTGGCGCATCACAGACCCTCCTCACGGCTGATGAATTTGAAGAAGACAAAGCTGAAGGCGATCAGGCACATCAGGATCACCACGGCCACAGCCGCACCTGCCCCAATGTTCGACACCGCAAAGGCCTGCTCATAGACGTTCACAGTCAGCGTGCGGGTGCCCGCGTTGCCTCCGGTCAGCAGGAAGATGTCGTCGAACTTGTTGAACGTCCAAATGAATCGCAGCAGGAACAGGACCGACAGGATGCCCAGCAATTGCGGGATGCTCAGCAGCCAGAACTTCTGGAAAGGTGACGCGCCATCCATATCCGCCGCCTCATACATGCTGCTATCGATGGACTGCATCCGCGCCAGAATGAACAGGAAGGACAGCGGGAAATAACGCCAGATTTCAAAGACGGTGACCATGATCAGCGCTAGCGGGCGTTCCCCGAAGAAGTTGATCGGCTCGCTGCTCAGCCCCATCTGCACCAGCAGCGCATTGGCCGAGCCCGAGAAGGGGTCGAACAGCGTGACCCAGGTAAAGGCCACGGCGATGACGGGGGCAACGTAGGGAAACAGGTAAAGACCCCGGATAATGCCCTGCCCCTGGAAGCTTTTGTTCAGCAGCAAAGCGGCGAACAAGCCCATGACCAGCGCGCCGATGGTGCCGAAGACAGTGTAGAACAGGGTGACCCAAAGCACGCCCCAGAACTCGTCGCCGTCAAACACACGGGCGAAGTTCTCCAGGCTGAACTCGAAATTTGTCAGCACGCTGGGGCCGCTTCCGGTGACCGTTGGTTCAGACCCTTCAACCAGATCTTCGAAGGCGTCCGGGTCGCCATCGACCGCAACGGGAACTCGAATACGCTCGCGCTCGCCGCCTTCCAGCGTGCCGAAGTCGCAGAACAACTCTTGCCCGTTCAGCGCGCAGGGGGCCGCAATCTCGCCAATTGGCGTCACACCATCGGGCAGAACATCCCGGACAGTCACGCCATCAATCGCAATGTCCTGACTGGAGTTGCGCAGGCGGTATTCGATCCGCAGATCATCACCCGATCCGCGTAGGCTTTCGCGCACGACCGGTGCAGGCGGGCGCAGGTCAGACAGGGTGAAGGGTTTAAAGCTGATCCAGAAGATCGCCAGCAATGGCAGGATCACAACCAGTGACACACTGATGATGGTCGGAGCCAGCAGCGTCCAGGCCAGACGCGCCTCGCGTTTGGCTAACGCCCCGGTTCCTGTCGGTGGGGAGGCCGAAGTCATGGGTTACCTCGAAGGGTTTAGGGGCAGCGGCGCGCACGCCGCTGCAGGTGCCGGGTGGTTACTGAACCTTGGCCAACTCTTCGTTCATCGCCGCAATGGCTGTGGCCGCGTCGATCTCGTCGTCAATATACTGGCGAACGACGCGGTTTATGGCCTGGCTGTTGATCATCTTCGATGCCAGCGCCAGTTGGCCTTCGGCCACGCCCCAGCGCTGCGCCACATCCAGACCGCCAACGATCTCGTCGATCATGGATTGTTCGTACAGCTCGCCCAGGGGCGCTTTGCGGTCGACACCAACAGGCAGCTCTGCCCAGGCTTCCGAGAACGCGGTCGGGTTGTCGGCATTGCCACGACGGACCGGGAACTTGCCTTCTGGCGCGATTGCCAGCGTCTGGGTGTAGCCGTCGTCCATGGCGAATTTCACGAACTCCATCGCCGCATCGGTATCGGCGTCGTTGGTGATACCGAAGTACCGCACATCTCCCCATGCCGCGCCATCGGGGTTTGATGGGCCGGACAGCTTGGTCACGATGCCGGTCTTGCTCGCCAGATCGCGCGAGGTCGGATCATCGTTGATGGTTGGCGGGGCACTGTCACGCAGACCCGCGAGTTCGTCCAGAATAAAGGGCGACCAGATGATCATTGCGGCTTTGCCGTCAAAATACAGCTCGCGCGATTGCTTCCAGAAAAGCTCACCCGGAGGCGACGCCTTGGAGATTGCTTTATAGAAATCCAGAACCTCGGTGGTTTTGGCTTCGTCAAGCGGCTGGAACCCATCGGGACCCACAGGCGACACTCCATTGGCGAGGAAGACATGTTCCAGCACCTGGCTCATGAAGTTTTCGTCCACTTTGGTCGCCGAGACAAAACCGTACATTTCCGGCGGGTTGTGCAGAGCCTCAAGCGCGGCCTGAATATCGGCAAAGCTGTCGGGGGCCTCCAAACCAGCCTCTTCGAACAGGTCCTTGCGGTAGACCACCATCTGGGTCCAGCCATCGACTGGCACCGAGGCGGTTTCGTCGTTGAACGCAGCCATCGCCAAAGCACCGGGGGCGAAAGTGTCAGCGCCTAGTTCTTCGATCACTTCAGTCGCGGCTTCGGTGTCCAGAATACCAGCCTCGGCCCAAGGCAGGGCATATTGCAGCGTGTGATAGACAACGTCCGGCAGGTCGCCAGCCGCAAAAGCGGCCGTCGCGCGCGTGCCCAGATCGCTTTCAGTGACCGGGATCACCTCAACCGTGGTACCGGTTTCGGCTTTGAACTGGTCTGCCATCTCTTGCTGTTTGGCCAGACGTTCAGGTTGCTCCTCGGTGGTCCAAAAACGGATCGTGTCGGCCTGCACGGATAGCGCTGTCAGCGCCAGCGCAAGTGACGAGCCAAGCATCAGCTTCGCAGCTTTGGGTGTTAGTTTCATCGGTGTCCTCCCCGGTTATGTTCACGTCAGATGGTTCAGTTTACGCGCCAATTCGTGTGACGTCAGATTTGGTGGCCCGTCAGAGTCACCTTCGATCAGGTTTGCTTCGGCCAGCTCTCGCAAGTCTGCAGCCGCTTCGCCACGGATTTGCCGGATCAGTAGGGTCGCCAGCCGTTCACCGGCCGCGCGAGAATCGACGGAAAATGTGGTCAGTGCGGGGCGCGCGTACCGGCACTCCGGAATACCGTCGTAGCCAATCACTGAGATGTCGCGCCCGATCTCGAACCCCTGATCCTGCGCATCTGCGCAGAAACCCAACGCGGCCAGATCAGTCGCAAAGACAATCGCCGTTGGAGGTTGATCCAAGGCCATCAGCACCCGTCCCTGAGCCGCGCCATCTTCACGCGTGCGCGCCCCTTCCTGGATCAGATCCGGATCCAAGGGCAGACCAGCAGCGTGCAAACCTTCGGCATAACCGTCACGGCGTAGATGCGCGTAGTTGAATTTGGGATCGCTGCCGACAAAGCCTATGCGTGTATGCCCCAAATCGCTCAGTCGCAAAACGGCGTTACGCATTGCGCTTTCCCCAGCTATGTCAAACCAGGAAGTCTCGTCCCAGTTATTTGGTTGTCCATACCCGGTGCGCCCATACAAAATATGAGGTACTCCAAGACTGCGCAGCAGGCCAATACGCGCATCCTTCACCGCTGTCCGCGGTAGAATGAATCCATCGGCCTTCCGTTCCTCATAAAGGCGGCTCAGCACCTTCAATGTGTCTTTTTCGGAGGTGGCCGTGGAAATGGTCATGGTCCAGTCGAGGCTACTTGCCGCTGCGCAAGCTCCGGCCAGAAAATCCTGCAAGAAGGGATTATGCTGATCCGGCTCCTCGCTGTTGATGACCATAGCTATCGCACGAACTTGCCCGGTCCGGATCGCCTGCGCGTGGCTGAGCGGCCGATATCCCAACACCCGAGCCGCTTTTTCCACCCGTGCGCGCGTCGCCGAAGAGATATCGGGATACCCGTTAAGCGCGCGCGAGACCGTGCTTTTGGACAAGCCCAGATGCGCAGCCAATTCGTCCAGTTTCACCCGGCCCGTGACGGTTGCGTTCCCTGACTGGTCACGCGGTGGATATGAAAGATTCGCGGTCATTTAAGCTATTTGTTCGCTCCGAAACCGGTTTCGGCAACAAGAAAGTTAAAAAAAGTGCAACTTGGCTATTTTTTGGACGTTATTTGAATTGCATCGGAACACTTAAAGAACACACGGAAGGGCTTTGTCGTAGCGTTGGGACCAGTCGCGTTGGTGCGGCTAGGAGGTGCCTGTTCGAGGATGGCTACATCCCAGAAAGCCCAGCATTGGTGTTCAATAGAAACTGGCGGAAAATTGGGCTACTTGCCGCTCCAATACCGCGGGCGTTTTCTCCAACAGCTGCTGCTTCAACAACCGGAGGAATCAAACCGCGTTTGTCTTGATTGGCTAGGTAACGACGAACCCGTGAAACAAGCTCGTCCCGTATTTCAGGTGGGAATGCACCATCAATGAAAATCGCCTCAAAGTCTATGACCGCGCAAATAGACAGCGCAGCCTTGGCGAGTTCCTGTGCCGTGGTGCCAATCCAGGGTTCGACATAGCGAGAAATGCTGCTCCAATCCTGCGGCTTTTTCCACAAAATGACCGGATCAATACCCGCTTCGATCAGCCTGTCCTCAAGCAGAAACAGCGATGCAGTGTCGATCAGTTGCTGGCTCTCACCCAAAGGACCCGTTGTCCGCATGGCGCCCAAGGCACCGGCATTGCCTTGGTTGCCCTCAAATACGGTGCCATTCAGGGCAACGCCTCCGCCAATCATTGAGCCGATGAAGAAATAAAAATAGTCTCGATACTCGGCCCCGCGGCCATAGAGGTGTTCGGCGTGACACGCGGCCGTCGCGTCATTGACCACAAAAACCGGCAGGTCGCTGAACTTGGCCACTTCGGAAAAAAAGTTCACGTTTCTCCAGGATTTGAATTTCTGAGCCGCAAGCCCAGACAGGTCGTGCCACTTCCACAGCTCGAACGGTGTACCGATCCCGATCCCGCATACCCGGTCGCGGAGCTTCTGGGGTTCATTGGCCAGAAGGTCTTGCAGTCCTTCCTCCAAAAACCCGAACACAGCTTCGGGAAGCGGGTAGTCATAAGTCGTCGAGAGCTGTTGGCGTGGCTTGCCGGTGAAATCGATCAAAAGAAGATCGGCACTGCGGCGACCGATCTTCATTCCCACCGACAGGATGCCTTCGGGATTGAGTTCCATGGGGATCGAAGGTTTCCCAACTTTTCCCTTCAAAGGCGTCCCACGTTTGAGAATCTCGTCCTTTGCGAGCTTACGCAAAATGATCGACACGGTCTGCGGGGACAGGCCCGTCAGCCGCGCGACATCGGCCCCGGCGACAGGTCCATGCCGTTGTAAAACCGTCAGAATCAGGCGTTCGTTGTGATCACGAACACCGCTTTGGCTTACCCCGCCAGTTAGTATTTTCAGCGCCTCTCTTTCCATTACCCTAAACATAAACACCTTGTTTTCTTATGAAAAGATGCGCAGCCAAATTAATAAATAAACTTTATTTATTTATTGACACAGAGGCTAGAATCACGGTTTCTTGAGCAGGACCTTCATTGGAGGATGGAGGCGCGCCTTGTCGCTAATTCGCGCGGGGCCACAACAATTTTCTGGGAGGAGACTAAATGAGAAATCTATTTAAGATTGCCGCATCCGCCACAGCGCTGACTTTGGCTGCAGCATCTGCGCAGGCTGCCGGGGAAACCGTATGCCTGATTACCAAGACCGATACCAACCCCTTCTTCGTTAAGATGAAAGAAGGCGCAACCGCCAAGGCAGAAGAGCTGGGCATGACGCTCAAGGCGTTTGCTGGCAAGGTCGATGGCGACCATGAAACTCAGGTCCAGGCTATTGAGACCTGCATTCTCGATGGCGCAAAAGGCATTCTGCTGACGGCATCCGACACCAGCTCGATCGTTCCTGCAGTTAAACAGGCGCGGGATGCAGGCGTTCTGGTCATTGCTCTGGATACGCCGCTGAGCCCGATTGACTCGGCGGACGCGACATTCGCCACGGACAACTACAAAGCTGGTCTGCTGATCGGTCAATGGGCGAAGGCCAAAATGGGCGACGCTGCAGCAGATGCCAAGATCGCAACGCTGGATCTGAACGTCAGTCAGCCGACAGTGGACGTTCTGCGCAATCAGGGTTTCCTCGACGGGTTCGGCGTGGACTTGGCGGATCCGAATGTCATCGGTGACGAAACCGATGCGCGTCTGGTCGGCAGTGACGTGACCGACGGCAACGAAGAAGGTGGCCGCCGCGCGATGGAAAACCTTCTGGCCAAGGATCCATCCATCAACGTTGTTCACACGATCAACGAACCGGCCGCTGCGGGCGCCTATGAAGCTCTGAAATCCATCGGGCGTGAAAACGACGTACTGATCGTTTCAGTCGACGGTGGCTGCCCCGGTGTCCAAAACGTCGAAGCCGGTGTGATCGGTGCGACAAGCCAGCAGTACCCGCTGTTGATGGCTTCGCTTGGTGTTGAGGCCGTGAAGAAATGGGCCGAAGAGGGCGTTAAACCCGAAAACACACCCGGCAAAGACTTCTATGACACGGGCGTAGCGCTCATCACCGACCAGCCAGTTGATGGGGTTGAGTCGCTGTCGGTCGCAGAAGGCCTGGATCTCTGCTGGGGCTAAAGACAGCTCTTTAGGTGAGGCGCGCCGCAGCGCCTCATCAATCCTTTCACCAGCAAACCGAAACTTCCTGTACACTGATTTCGTGGACGCGATGCCAGCCACGAAAAGGGGGAGATATGTCTGAAGCAAACCAAAACGCCCAGGAATTCGAAACCGCCGCCAACGCGTCAGAAACCGTTGCGGAGTTTGAAGATCACCGGCGTGGTGTTCTGGGGAAGTTGCAGCATCTTCTCCACGTCAATCCATCCTTTGTGCCCTTGATTGTTCTGGTTGGCGCGATCATAATTTTCGGCCTGCTGCTGGGATCAAAATTCTTTTCACCCTTTGCGATGACGCTGATCCTGCAGCAGGTTCAGATCGTCGGCATCGTGGCCGCGGCACAAAGCCTTGTCATTCTGACTGCCGGCATCGACCTAAGCGTCGGTGCGATCATGGTGTTTTCATCCGTCATAATGGGTCAGTTCACCTTCCGCTATGGCATCCCCGTGCCCATTGCGGTGATGTGCGGGCTGGCCATGGGGACTCTGATCGGGGCTCTCAATGGATGGCTGGTCAGTCGCGTAAAGCTGCCACCATTTATTGTCACGCTCGGCATGTGGCAGATCGTTCTCGCGACAAACTTCCTGTATTCCGCAAACGAAACAATTCGCAGTCAGGACATAGAGGCCAACGCCCCGTTCCTGCAATTCTTTGGCACAAAATTCAGCGTCGGTGGTGCGACCTTTACGGTTGGCGTGATATTCATGCTCGTTCTGATTTTCGTGCTGGCTTACGCGCTCAAGCACACGGCCTGGGGCCGGCATGTCTATGCAGTGGGGGACGACCCCGAGGCCGCCGAACTATCTGGCGTAAACGTGCACAAAACGCTGATGTCCGTATATATGTTGTCCGGTCTGATCTGTGCCTTTGCGGGCTGGGCGCTGATCGGGCGCATCGGGTCGGTTTCCCCAACGTCTGGTCAATTGGCCAATATCGAAAGCATCACTGCGGTTGTGATTGGCGGTATCTCACTGTTCGGCGGGCGTGGCTCCATTCTGGGGTCCCTGTTCGGGGCTCTCATCGTCGGTGTCTTTACTCTGGGTCTCAGGCTTCTGGGTGCGGACGCGCAGTGGACCTTCCTGCTTATCGGACTTCTCATCATCGCAGCGGTCGCAGTCGACCAGTGGATCAGAAAGGTATCGGGCTAATGTCAGACACAACTCCAGTCGTCCAAGGCCGCGGGATCGTGAAGCGCTATGGCCACGTTACCGCCATCGACCATTCCGATTTTGAACTGCGGCAAGGTGAAATCCTTGCGGTGATCGGGGATAACGGCGCGGGCAAATCGTCCATCGTCAAAGCGATCTGCGGCGCCACGATCCCGGATGAAGGCGAGATCCTGATCGAGGGCAAAAAGGTCAACTTCACCTCGCCGATTGATGCCCGGAACATGGGCATCGAGATCGTCTATCAACAGCTTGCCATGTCCCCTGCCCTATCGATTGCGGACAACATGTTCATGGGGCGCGAGATTCGCAAACAGGGATTCATGGGCAAATACATGCGTCAGCTGGATCGGCCTGCCATGGAAAAATTCGCCCGCGAAAAACTGACCGAGCTTGGGCTGATGACCGTGCAGTCAATCAATCAGGCGGTAGAGACACTATCCGGCGGCCAGCGCCAAGGCGTTGCCGTTGCGCGCGCAGCTGCCTTTGCGACCAAGTTCATCATCATGGACGAACCGACGGCGGCTTTGGGCGTGAAGGAAAGCCGCAAGGTGCTTGAGCTGATCCAGGACGTAAGGGCGCGTGGCATTCCGATCATCCTGATCAGCCACAACATGCCACATGTCTTCGAAGTCGCCGATCGCATCCATGTTCACCGGCTCGGCAAAAGGCTCTGCACGATTGATCCCAAGGACTACACGATGTCCGATGCGGTGGCCTTCATGACCGGCGCCAAGGAACCTCCAAAAGAGGACGCAGCGTGATCGAGCAGGATGCAAAGCAAGTTTGCGACCTGATCTCCTCTCGGAGGCAGGTTGGGGTTCGGACGATTGTTGCAATCGCCGGCCCCCCTGCATCCGGAAAGTCGACCTTAGCGGAAGCCGTTGTTCAATCGCTGAACGCGCAACAGAGCTCGGCGGTTCCTTCAGCCACTCTTGTGCCAATGGATGGTTACCATTTGGACAATCGCGTTTTGGAAGCGCGTGGCTTGCGTGCAAAAAAAGGCGCACCAGAGACCTTCGATGCTGTTGGGTTTTGCAAGGCGATTAGGGCGCTGCAATCCGCGCGACATGAAATCTTTCATCCCATGTTCGACCGCCAAATGGACCTGGCCATCGCCAATGCGATTGCGGTTCTTCCTGAAACTCCGATTGTGGTTGTAGAAGGGAACTACCTTCTAATGAAAAGCGACCCGTGGAGGACGTTAGAGGATGTTTTCGCCCTAACGGTTTTTGTCAGCCCCACATTGGAAGAACTCGAAAGCAGATTGCAGCAGCGCTGGATTAAGCACGGATTTGACCCTGAAACCGCGCTACAACGCGTGAAAACCAACGATCTGCCCAACGCTGAACGTGTCATGCGTGAAAGCCGGAAAGCCGATCTTACACTGAGTCAAAACTATACCGAATTCGGGATGCGCTACGCGTTCTGAACCCGCGCGCTGACTTCAAAAAGCCCATGATGCAGTGCCTCTGGTGCGGCTTCAGGTGCTATCCAAGTCACCCCAATACGCGATGAGGGCACCTGATGAAACTCTTCGAGGACACCGCAGAAGTAAACGATAACAAAGACCCGACAGGCTTCGGATTATTGGATTGAATGACCACCAATCCAAGCCTAATCTCCAAGTCCGACCGCTTTTTCAAAGAGATCATTGCATAAATTCGCAGTCTAACGGATAGAGCGGTAACGGCTGCGATTGCAGCTTTGGTTGCCGCGGGTATGATTGCATAGGCAGAGCACCTCGCGGGGATCGCCAACAACATCATTGTTAAACGGTTTTGTTGCAAAGTTTTGGACGCGCCAAATTGTTTGGGCGATCTCTAATATCTTATACAGTCAGTTCAACAACTTGTTGGAAAGGACAGATTTCAGGCTTGAGCTGACCTTTACGGACCAGGTTTGCGACCTCGACCCCTTTCAAGTGTCGCGACGACTGAAGCGAGTGCTTTGAACCCCAGCATTTGGTTCGTGTGATCCAATGTAACGCCTCGTTCGCACATTATTTTTGCCAGGTCTCGCTAGGAGACACCTTTTCGAAGATAAAAGGTCACTGAGAACAGTATCACGTCTTTCGGATACTTCGCGCCTGCAAAAGAAATCATGATCCAACCTTCAACTGGATTTAGCGCGTCGCCGTACAGGCGCTAACGCTACGATGGTCAAGGTTCAAAAGATGGCAACAGAACCGGCTTCAAGTTACCGATTTCCTGAGCCGAAAAGGCGTTCGCCTTGCTCGTCTATAACCTGTTTCGCCTTGGCGATGCTGAAGCTTTCAGCCTGATCCCGGCTTTCAAAAACATCCGCCCGGATCACCGTGTGGGTCTTGCGATCTCCGTCGATAACCTTTTCGATACGGGCCAACAGGCGGTATTTGCCACCCTCGGCCATCAGGTCGGGGAATATCTCGAACCCTTTGTACAAGATCGGCTCTGGTTCCGACTTTTCAGCGCCACCGAAGAGTTTTGAGAACAGGGACATAGGGCGGTTCCTTTCAATTTTGCTAATTTTGGAAGCGAACTCCGCAATGTGCTGATGTGAAACAGGTCGTTAGATCAGATCTCCCGCCGTCGATCCGATAGCACGCTTGGCGTATGGTCTGAAAGCCCCGAACCGCAGCGAAAGCCCTGTGCACCGCTCCGCTATCCATTGCATGAAAGTGCCCTAAGTGGACGTTCGCACAAACCGACTAGCCCGATGTTACGGCGACAGGAACAGCCGGGCTTTTACGACACCAACATAGGGACTAGTTACATTTCAGCCTTTGGGCGTATACCAAATCGGCGAAGTGTAAGCACGTTCCTGCGTTGACGTAGGCACCTCGGCAGGCACCTCGTCTCCAAACCGAACGGCGTCGTAAATTGTCCACCTCGGAGTGGGAATCTCTAGAACACGGGCATAGTAGAAAGCGCTAACTGAAGGATCGAACTCAGGATCCGTCCAAACGCTGATCAGCTCTGGAGAACCGATCGAATTGGTAAACGTGCCCGTTGTAACATCCACGGTGTTCCCAACCGCTGGCAGCTTGCCGTCCGCATCAAGTTTTCGGTCTCCCGACCACGCCACGTCATAGACCCGCTCTTCAGTTTCGCCATCGGCATTTAACCAACCTTTCACAATCTGAACTCGGTCGAGATTGCCGGAAAACGGATCTTTCAGCGCAGCAACCAGGAATGTTGGGGCGTCCGCGGCTTCTGTTGCATCTGCGAGGTCCCCTCCCATCGGAACGCCTTTTTCGTATCCTATTTCGGCGGGCAAACGAGACCTTGCGTCAGCTTCGGTAAAGTCCCAGCCACCAAAGAAGCGAACTGCAATTCGACTGCCGGTCGTCCCATAGACTTCTTTCCGTTCCATTGCGTCGAAAATTGCTTCGCGCGTGTTATCTTCGGCCCAGACTGCGGCGTAGCCAGACGCTGCCATTTCCCATCCAAGAATTCTTGTCGTATCGAACTCACCAACGACGTGCTGCCAACGACCGGGTTCCGGTTCGACGCCAGAATGTTTGCCAAAGAAATTGTCTTCTTCCGCCGTTGCCAAAGCGGTATGGCTGTCTGTCGAACCTACCACTCCGAATTTGTATGGATTGGTGCCTAGTTGAGCCTCAAGCTTAAGTCCGTTCTTCAGAGCCTCACGGGCATACTCATACTGGAGCATCCAATCTTCTTTGGGCGTTGGGCCGAGGTTGGATTTGTCCCAAGTTTCATAGTCCGCGAACTCATCGTTTGGGCTTAAAAACGGATGCGTTTCTCCGTCACCTTTGATTTGGGTGATCTCATACATCGGCTCCCACTTGGCACGCCGCTCTGCGTAGTCTTCTGTCAAAGGTTCACCCGTTTCAGGGTTTGTCTCGACCGGAAACATCAGGCCGTTAGAGACGTTGCCGTTATGAGCAAGGGCCAGTACACGACCACCAGTCTCTTGTTCATATGTTTCCATCCAGTCCCACAACCGTTCCGGATTAAAGGTTTCTGCGGTCGTGAAGGGCAGCATTTGCCGCGCACGAATGGCATCATCCCGGTAGATCACATTGCGGTGGAGGTTGTTGCCAGCTTCCGTGGACGTCCATTCGTATCCAATGAATGCGGTGAATGTGCCAGGGGCGTTGTGATGATCCGCAGTTTGCGTGAACTCATCCCATATGGATTGTACAAACCTGCGATCTGAAACAGCCTCGGGCAGAGCATCTCCGGTGATGCCAGCAAAGGTTTCAATAACTTCCATGGTTGCACCCAGAGCGACGTCCCCGCCGGCGTTGAGGCGTTCGTTCCAGTCTCGCAGCGTTGGGTCACGCATCAGTGTAGAGTTCCCCGCCACGATCTCATTCATGGCACCCATGGCATCTGAATGATCAGATACGACAAGCCAGTCGAGGGGACGCGACAGCTTCACACGGAGGCCATGCGATGTGGTGACCTCCTCACCACGTGCAAACCTATAGGCATCGTCTGGGCTCAGGATGACGCCAAATCCGCGCGCATCGAGCGAGTTTGACGTGTGCAGGTGAGTGTCACCCCAAAGCGGGCGTGTCGGAAAATCTCGACCTGCATACGGCGAAAAATCAGTCGGCGCTGGTTCACGCATATCATCAACTGATATGGTCATCTCTCCAACTTGCCCGCCTTGTGCGGCGTCTTGAGCATTTGAAGAGCTTGCTATGAACGCTATGGAAACTATTGCTGTCGATGTCTTAAGAAAAACCTTCATTTGAACCTCCCAGCCGAGCTGAATTCTAGTCTATGGCAACATCTGACCCGGCTGTTCGTCAAGGAAAACAAAGGTTTTTCTTATGTGAGCTTAAGAGATCCCGGGTGAGGCTCGACTATTCCCGGGCCGCAGCTTCGCCCAAAACTTTGACGCTCGGACGCGGTGAAAAGCACCCCTACGAGTGCACGTTCTTGACGACTGGTGACTTGGCTCGCCAGTCTTGAAACCGAGACCTTGATCGGAGGCCTTGCCGTAAAGAGGTTGTCGCGAACACCCCTATTGTCCTTATCCCTTTTTATTTGCCTCGGTCGTTTCAGCTCAAGATAAGCTCAACATCATATTCATATTTCAAGATAATTTTGACTGGGGCGAACCCGGGCTCACGGAGGCGGCATGATCCTCGGTACGGCGAACCCCGAGAAGGACGCCCTCGCTGCGGAAGGATTTCGACTCACGAATTTCAACGTGGAAAGCGAGTGCACTCCGTCCTGCGCAGCGCCCATGACAGGACGTTACGGTCAACCATACCGTCCCACTTGGGGGTGGCGTTTACGGTCTGACTCAGTGGGAAATCACAATTGCAGAGATGCTGAAGGTGGTAGGCTACAACACAGCTATGTACGGCAAGTGGCACCTTGGCTGGACCGAGGGGCGCTATCCAACGAATCATGGATTCGGCGAATTTTACGGAGTTGAAACCACGGACGTTACAGTCTGGCGCACGCTTCCGGGTTTTGCCGAAGCCAAAACAGAAGAGCCTGTTGTGATGCGGGTGTTGCAGGCGAGCCAGTAATTATCGCGCGGGACTACAATCTGGACTATCGCGGCGAGATAGTTGGCGACCAGACGAAAAAGGCTATCGACTTTATCGAAGCGAAGAGCGCCGAAGACGCCCCGTTTTTCATCTATCCTTCATATACGCAGACCCACTATCCAAACATCGCGTCCGAGGAATTTAATGGCGCTACTGGAAACAGCGTTTGGGCCGACTTTTTACTTCAGACAAATACGTAGATCAGGAGTAAAGATGATGCGCTTGAGGCCGCTGGTGTTTCCGGCGGCACGATGGTGATCTTTACGCGTGCAGAACTTGAATTGAACCGAGTTTAGCCGAAGAACTCCGCAAGGAAACGCAATTGCATAATTTTCTTGTTTCCATTCATTTCAGGTAGATTTCTCGGCATCAATCACGGTTTGTCAGTACCAAATACGGCGACAGATTCGGCCAGACCATCGATCTCAACCGAACCAAAGCTCATTAGCCGATCAATCCCTGATAGAGCGTCATTGGTTGCGGCATCCAAAAGCATCGCCGCGCCGAGCGATTTGCATTTGGCCTCTAACCTAGAGGCAAGATTTACAGGATCTCCGTACACCGTGAACGACTGGCGGGTGTCGGACCCAATCGTGCCTGTGACTAGCTTTCCGCTTGCGATGCCAATCCGAATTGAAAGCCCGTGCCTGGCGGCGGTCGCGTGCAAGGCTTCTGCAGTTCTTATCGCCGCATCCGCTGGCGTCTCGACTTTGACTGGTGCGTTGAATGTGACAAGAAATCCGTCGCCAAGATAGGAAATCACAATCCCATTTTCGGCTGAAACATCCTCGGTCGCGTTTGTGAGAAAGAGATCCAGACGTTTGATCACTTCATCCGGAGAATGCTGTGAGGAAAATCTTGTGAACTCAGCAATATCCATCACGAGCACCGTACCAAATGATTTCTGAGGTCTCAGCGGAGCATTGTCGTCAATGAGCTTCTTCGCGATTTGTTCCGGCAGGTATTTGCCAAGAAGGTCCGAGACATGTTGTCTTTTTGCGCGTTCGCGACCGCGCTCCAGATCAGCTTCAACTTGCGCAAAGAAGACCGCTCGGCTTCTGAATACGGCAATTGCTAAAATGCACGTCGCAAATAGCAGCATCCCGGTTTCTTCGATGCGATTGCCGCGACCGATGAAATCAATGGAAAGAAACACAGCCTCATAGGTTTCGCGGGTGGCCATCGCAGACATATCTGCCCATGACAGCGTCCGCTCCATGGGCAACGTGACCCAAATGAATGCCGCCCACCATCCAACTACGCAAAGGCCCCCAGTCCAGAGCACAAGACGCCAGGAAAGGCTGAGGCACGACAAAGCGACTATTGGAAAGAGGTAGTATATTCCATAGGCGCGGAACGCGATGATCTGCGGCACGTCGTCTGCCCTGCTGATGGGGACGAGCGCAAAAAGCGAACAGATCGCCAATGAATCCAGTGCGTAAACGGCATATTTGATCCATGCCCTGTCATAGCTGGTGCCAATCAATAAGAGATGGGCGACGCCAATTGCAGTAAACGCGAACAACGCGAAAGTCGTGACTTGGCGCGCACTGAACTCAGGAAACAACAATGTCGAACCCAAATACCAGAAAAATGCTGCAGCGGTAATGAAGGTGCGACAGGCAATCGCCAAGCGTAGTCCGCGCTGCTCGGCCTTTGTGAGTCTTCTTTCGGCCTCCATTGCGAGTTTTCGCGCGTCGATGTCGGTCAAATCTGGCTCCGCCGAATAGGAATTAAGTCAAACACTGCCGTCGCAGGTCGCAAGGGCTTCTGCTTCCAATTTGCACAATGTCTAAGTGTCTCGTGACTGACATTTATGCCTTCCTGACCAACAAGCCAAAAAACGCGAATGAAGCGCACCCATTTTTGACTCAAGCTCCTATAAGAACCAAAACAACCTAGCAATAAAGGCCCGACTAGAGACCGCGTTGACAAAGGAAAAACTCTGTCTGGTTGTAGCTGGGCTAGCCTAGGCAGGACAGCCAAGTAGCTCTTATACGGATAAAAACATTCAGTTTTGCAGGTATTCCCAAGCTTGGGATATGACAACTGACCCTTCACCCACCGCAGAGGCAACGCGCTTAACCGATCCTGCGCGCACATCGCCCACGGCAAAAATCCCGGGACAAGACGTTGCGAAAGATGATCCGGCATTGGCCTCATTGCCCGTGACCACAAAGCCGCGCGCGTCCAGCTGGCAGCTCTGCGACAGCCATTCGGTGTTGGGTGCAGCCCCAACCATTACAAAAGCGGCGCTGCAATCGAGTGGCCAGTCTGATCCGTCACGCTCAATGATAACCCTGGACATGGATTTGTCCCCGAGGAGTGTCTTTAGCTGGGACTTGTAGTGGATGGTGACCGCCGAATCCGCCTCTAACCTTGACAGCAGGTAATCGGACATCGATGCAGCCAAGCTGTCTCCTCGCACCAGTACATGGACATGTTTTGCGGATCGCGACAGGTACATCGCCGCCTGCCCCGCGGAGTTTCCGCCCCCAACGACGACGACTTCTGCGCCCTTGCAATAACGCGCTTCCATTTCTGTCGCAGCATAGTAGATGCCCAAACCTTCAAAGTCTTTCAACCTGTCCAACGGCAGGCGCCGGTACTGCACTCCCGTGGCGACTACGATCGAACGTGCCCTTAGCTTTTGCCCATCATCCAGCGTTACACAAAACACGCCATCAGATTGCCGTTGCAATTGAGTGGCCCGTTTTGGGCGAACAAATCGGGTGCCAAATTTCATGGCTTGGACTTCGCCTCGCCATACAAGGTCGGCACCCGAAATGCCCGTTGGAAAGCCCATGTAATTCTCGATCCGACTGGATGTCTCAGCCTGCCCCCCAACCGCGAGGTCCTCCACAACAATCGCAGACAGCCCTTCCGCACCAGCGTAGACCGCCGCCGCGACCCCGGCCGGGCCACCTCCCACAATCAAAACATCTATGACCTCTCGACAATCGTAAGACTGTTCGAGCCCGAGCAATCGGGCGACCTTGGCTGGGGTCGGGTTGTCGACCACAAGACTGTCGCCAAAGATTACCGCCGGTTGATGGCCTGTCAGGTGACAGGCCTGCGCGACCTCACATGCATTCTTAGAACCCAGATTCATCGTTTGGAATGGGATTTTGTTTCGGATAGCAAACTCTTCGACTTGACGGATGTTGCGATCCAGGTCAGCGCCAATCAGTTTCAGAGAACTGTCGTTGTCTTCGATTTGACGTCGGCGGCGCGCGGAAAAGACAGTGATGACGATATCTGACATCTCCGGAATGCGCGACATTGCGTCCAGCATCTTCTCGCGCGGGACAGAGATGGCACGTGTGTTCTCTCTGGCACGCATAGGCAGCGAATAGACCCCGCCGCTGAGAAACGCGATCTCTCCCAGGAACTGCGTCGGCCCAAGGGACGTAGGTAGATAAGCCTCTCGCGTTTGTGGATCAATTACCTCAACCCGACCGCTGACAATGTAGATGAACTGGTCCATTGGATCGCCAACCTCAGCGATCATTTGGCCTGCTTCAAAACTCACTTCAGTGCCTAACACTTTCAAGGTTTCGACATGGCTCTGGTGCAAAGGCGTTCGCGTCATTTCGCGAAGATTGGCAGCAAGGCTCTCCATGTGCAGTTCTCCTGACGATCAGCGCTGCTACAAGACCTAGCGGCTATTTCGAGATT
The DNA here is from genome assembly GCF_056536565.1 of Ruegeria sp. CK3. Classification (NCBI taxonomy): domain Bacteria; kingdom Pseudomonadati; phylum Pseudomonadota; class Alphaproteobacteria; order Rhodobacterales; family Roseobacteraceae; genus Ruegeria; species Ruegeria sp. CK3. Next base: position 24,772 of record NZ_JBQFPV010000019.1, on the reverse strand, counting down.
TTCACCCTTTCATTCGGCACTAAGGCTTCCGCCTTAGAACTGCCGACGTTTCGCATGCTGCTTCCCGTGCAATGAGCCATGCAATGCAACGGTCACTGCACCATTGGCCTACGTCGTGGTTTGCCGCATCGGGAATACCGTGCGCATGGCCACATAAAAAACAGGTGTGAAAAACAGTCCAAGCAGAGTTACACCCGACATGCCAAAGAATACTGCCGTTCCAAGAGCCTGTCGCATCTCTGAACCGGGACCGACTGCAATCATCAAGGGCACAACGCCGAGTATAAACGCGAATGCAGTCATCAGTATTGGCCGCAAGCGCAATTGGCTGGCCTCGACAGCGGCATCAATAGCCGACAACCCACGTTCTTCCTGCGCTTGTTTGGCGAACTCCACGATCAGAATGGCATTCTTTGCGGCAAGCCCCACAAGAACAATCAATCCAACCTGCGTCAGAATATTGTTGTCCATACCTCGAAACATCACCCCCAGCATCGCGCCCAATACAGCGAGAGGAACGATCAAAATAATGACCAGCGGAAGCGTCCAGCTTTCGTAGAGCGCCGCGAGAAAAAGAAAGGCAAACAGCACCGAAAATGCAAAGATGTATGCTGCCGTGTTGCCCTGATTTCGTTCCTGCAAAGCAAGCTCGGTCCATTCAAAATCCAACCCCGGCGGCATGACGGCTTCTGCGAGCGCTTCCATCTCCAGCAATGCCTGACCCGTTGACACACCGGGTGCTGGCGACCCCTGAACCGGCACAGACACCTGTTGATTGTAGCGTTGAACCAAGGCGGGCCCCGCGGTTTCGCGGACGGTAACTAAGGTACCCAACGGAACCAAAGCTCCTGTCGCGGAACGGACTCGCAGACTTCGAATATCACTCTGGTTCAGACGGAACGGCTCGTCCGCCTGCGCGCGCACCTGAAAAAGACGCCCGAAAGCATTAAAGTCGTTCACGTAGGCAGACCCGAGGTTGATCGAGAGTGCTTCAAATATTTCACCAATAGGGACGTTGAGCATTTGTGCCCGAACGCGATTGATCTCAAGGTACAGCTGCGGTGATCCGGACGAAAAGGTCGTGAACACACCCTGAACCTTGTCCGACTGGCTTGCACTGCCCATGACTGCATAGGCAGATTGCAACACGCGTGACATGTCTGCGCTTTCAAGTTCCTGAAGCTGAAGCTTGAAACCGCCACCAGTGCCAACCCCGCGGACCGCAGGAGGTGCAATGGCGATGATAAAGGCTTCGCGCAGGGCCTGCATCCGGCCAAAAAGCTGTCCCACAATGGCACCTGCAGTCGGCCCGTTTTCCTGGCGGCTTTCAAAGCTCTCAAAGGTGGTGAAAATCACACCTTGATTACTTGCATTGGTAAATGTCGCTCCCGAAAAGCCAGCAAATGCCACAGCATTTGTAACCCCGGGTGTTTCCAATGCTATCTCAGTCGCTTGCCTGATGATATCGTCGGTCCGGTCCAGTGCTGCACCATCTGGCAGTTGCACCACGACGATGGCGTATCCTTGGTCCATTTCCGGGATGAACCCGGTCGGTACTTTTGTCGTGATCCAGTATGTTCCGCCCATCAATCCGGCAAAAACCAACAGAACGATGCTGCGCATCCCGGTTGAACCAGACAATGCGCGCACGGTCCGCCCATAAGCGGACGCCATTGCGTCAAACCCCCTGTTGAATCCGTTGCTAAGTGGGTCTGTGACAAAGGCCAGCGGATTTCGTGTTGGTACGCTGGAGTTTGGCTTCAAGATCACCGCAGCCATCGCCGGCGACAGGCTGAGTGAATTGATAGTTGAAATAACTGTTGCGACGGAAATCGTCACAGCAAATTGCCTGTAGAATTGGCCGGTAATTCCGGGAACCAAAGCGGCTGGCACAAAGACAGCTATCAGAACCAGTGTCGTCCCGATGATCGCGTTTTGGACTTCGTCCATGGTGCGGGCGGACGCATCCTTCGGAGACATGCCGTTTTTGATGTTTCGCTCAACGTTTTCGACCACAACGATGGCATCATCAACGACGATCCCGATCGCCAGAATAAGCCCGAACAGCGTTAGCAAATTCAGAGAGTATCCAAGCGCCAGCATCACGGCAAATGTCCCGATAAGTGACACGGGAATGGCGATCAACGGTATTATGGCCGTTCGCCAGCTCTGAAGAAAAACAACGATCACGACAACAACCAACAATATCGCTTCGAACAAAGTTCGGTAGACCGCGTTCACCGAGGCTTCGATGAATTCTGTAGGGTTGTACACCACCTGATACTCAAGCCCAGATGGGAAATCCTGTGACAGCTCTTCGACAACGGCTAAAATCTCATCCGCCGACGCCAATGCGTTCGAACCTGGTCGTTGGAAAATCCCAAGGGCCACAGCCGGTTTGTTGTTAAGGTACGAGTTTGTCACGTAGGAGCGTGCTCCGATTTCAACCCGCGCCACATCCCTAACTCGTACGACGCGCCCGTCGTCAGTCGACTTGACGATAACGCGACCGAATTGGCGTGGATCTTCCAATCGACCTTGAGTTGTGAGCGTCACTTGAAAGGCGCTGTCGGTCGCATTGGGCGGTGATCCCAAGGAACCGCCCGAAACCTGAACGTTTTGTTCGCGCAGCGCCGCGACGACATCTCCGGACGTCAATCCTAGCGACCCAAGCCGGTCCGGGTCCAACCACACACGCGCCGAAAACTCCCGTTCACCGAAAATAATCAGATCGCCGACACCATCAAGACGCACAAGGCGATCTCTGACACGCGAACGGGCGTAGTTGGATACATAAAGTTGGTCAAATGTCTCATCCGGCGAGAGCATATGGATGACCATCATGAGGTCGGGTGAAGATTTGTTGGTCGTGACGCCGAGCGCTCTTACCTCTTGCGGAAGGCGCGGTTCAGCGATGGAAACGCGGTTTTGGACAAGAACCTGGGCAGCGTCGAGATTGGTGCCCAGTTCAAACGTAATCGTCAGCGACATAGACCCGTCGGCCGTCGAATATGAAGACATGTAGAGCATGCCCTCAACACCGTTGATCTCTTGCTCCAACGGGGTCGCGACTGTGGCGGCAATTGTTTCAGCGTCTGCTCCGGGGTAACTCGCCCTGACCACAATCGATGGAGGCGCGATTTCCGGGTACTGCTCAACGGGCAGTTCGAAATACGCGAGCAACCCAACGATGGTTGTCACAACCGCGACAACGATCGCAAAGATAGGGCGGGTGACAAAAAAACGCCCCATATCAGTTTTCTGCGACCAACGGCAGCTCGATCAATTCCGCAGCAACGACGGTTCCCGGACGGGCGCGAACAAGACCTTCGATGACCAGCGTTTCCGACCCATCCAAACCTTCACGCACGACCCTATAGCCGTCTATTCTGGGGCCCGGTCGGATTTCCTTTGGTATGACATTGCCTTGAGCATCCACTGTCATCACAAGTCTTCGGTTCTGATCGGAAGCAATCGCCTCATCCGGGATCAGAATGCCCTCATATGGAAGCGATCCTGGAACATTCACGCGTCCGAACAAACCAGGTGTCAAAAGCTCATCCGGGTTGCGCAGAACTGCGCGTACACGCATCGTGCCGGTTTCGTCGTCAATGCGGTTCTCCGAGAAGTCCAGTATTCCGTTCTGAGGCGGTATGCTTCGGTCAGCCACAGTTACCTGAACTTGAAGATTGTCTGCGCCTTCTTGCAGAACTGATCCCCGGGCACGCGCATCTCGCGCGTATGCCAGAAAATAGCGTTCATCTATATCGAAATAGAAATAAATCGGGTCGGTCGAAACGATCGATGTCAACAGGGTGTCTTGGGCTATGATCAGGTTTCCTGGATCAACCCGGGCTTGGTCGATACGCCCTGACATTGGTGCTCGGATCTCCGAGTACTCCAGATCAAGCTCGGCCAATTCCAGTGCAGCGCGCGCTTGTTCCAGAACACCTTGCGCCGCAAGAAAAGCTTCGCGACGTTGGTCCACCACGCTCTCCGCGATGTTTCCATTTCTGATCAAAGCCTCAGCCCGTTCAAGCTGATCAGTCGTAAAGGCACTTGTTGCTTCAGCAATGCTGATCTGTGCCCGGGCTTGCCTCAATGCAGTACGAAACTGACGCTGGTCGATCGTAAAGAGCAAATCGCCCTGTTCGACGAGAGTTCCGTCCTTGAAATGCACTTGGTCCAGAAAACCGGAAACCCGCGCTCGAACGTCCACGTCAGCCGCGGCGCCGAAGCGACCGACAAACTCATCATCTTCAACTATGGACTTCACAACCGGCTTTGCCACCGTCACGGGTGGAGGACCCTGCTGAGCCACAAGAGCGCCTGAGAGGGCGATCAAAATGACGGTGGCGATAGGAAAAACCCTGATGATCATGCTCATGCCCCCGGGATAGATGATGACTTAACGTCAAATCTGCCATCGAACACTTTAGAGTGTTCTAGCACAAAGGGTCTAGTTGATTTGATGTTAGTGATCATTCTGCTCCATTTCTGGACCGCATTCAGCGAACTACGATCAATTTTTTAGCAGTGAGCGAATTATTAGTTCGGCCCAAAGCTGACGCACACGCCAGCGCCTAGATGCAGCGGTTGCCGCCCGCTTTCCGGACATTCGCAGCGCTTTCCAACAATGTCTTTTGTGTGAACTAGAGCAATCGTTAGGCGTAAGGGTGAAAGTGGCACAGATTGCCTGCTATCAGTGGTTAGTTGGATTCGTTTGGCGCGAGATCGCTTAACTCAACATTCTTTCCGAAACGTCCTCAAGAAGGTTATGAAGATCGAACTCTTCGCCTTTCTCGGCAAGCCCTTTGTCATGCAGAATGAAGGACAGCCCGTGTACGAAACTCCACAACAAAAAACCACGGCGGCGAACTTCGCCTGTGATTCCCGGCTCGCCCAGACACTTTGCTACCTCAGTCAAAAGAATCCCGAAGCTTTGTTGGCCGCCTGCCTCCAGCCGGGGGTCCGCGATGCGGTCTGTGAAGCCGCCGAATTTCAGTCTGAAGATCCCGGGTTCATTTAACGCGAAGGCAATATACTCCATCCCGATGGCAGTAATGCGCTCGGGAGATCCTTCAGGAACGCCTTCCAGCGCGGCAAGCATTTTGTCTCGGTGCCGATCCATTCCCTCAAGGACAGTGGCGACCAGCATTTCTGTCTTGTCTTTGAAGTGCTTGTAAGGTGCCGCGGTTGATACGCCCGCGCGTCTGCACGCCTCGGATACGGAAAAACTGTCCGGACCTTTTTCTTCGACCAACTGTCGGGTTGCTTCTATCAGTGCAGCGCGGAGATCACCGTGATGATAGGCCTTCTTACTGACGGAAAGACCCGCCGTTTGTCTATTTGTCGGATGATTTTTTTCGGTGCTGCTCATGATCCAACATGTGCCAGATCACGTATCTCTTGTCAAAGTGAGAACTTCTAACATATGTTAGAGACACTAACTTGATGAGGTCCCCAAATGCCGAATCCTGCAAGTTCATCTACTGAAGCGACCAAACCGAGCCTATTTGCACGTGTGTTACGCGGCACTGTGCGTCTGGGAGTGACCGTCACTTTTATAGCCGTTGCAGCGGCCGCCGTTCACTTTGGCGCATCCGAGCTCACCCGTAGAGCGGAGGCGGTGCCCGCACCTGATGCCGCCGCTGTGACCCCGGTATCCGTGACGCCGATAACATCCGAGAGCGCTTACACAGTCGACCGTGTGCTCATCGGGCAGGTCGAACCTCAGCGTTCGGCAGATATCTCATTCGAATTGAACGGGACGCTGGATCAAATTCTGGTGGATGAGGGTGACGAGGTTGCCAAGGGTCAACTTCTTGCGACTCTGGACATCGCATTGCTCGAGGTCGAACGCGACCGCCTGACAGCATCACGTGATGCCATTGCAGCCCAGCTTGCATTTGCAAGAAAAACGGTCGAGCGAAACGCGAAACTCATTGAACAAGGCTTTACCAGTCAAGCCCGTTTGGACGAGGCCGTTTCTCAGCAAGATGAATTGTTGTCCAGAACTGGCGAGCTGGATGCGGCCTTGCGCGATGTGACCGTTCGGATCGAAAAATCGAGTATCGAGGCCCCGTTTGCCGGTCAAATAACCGCGCGACTCGTGGACGGAGGTGAAACCCTGCGATCAGGTGAGCTGGTTCTGGGAATGGTCGAGGTTGTGTCGCCGCAGGTTCGGATCGGTATTCCTCTCGATGTTGATCCGGCGCTTCTGACTGATGTTGAGATCGAAATAGCAGGTCAAAGCTATCGGGCCGAGCTTGCAACTTTGCGACCCGATATTGACCCGGTGACCCGAACCCGCACTGCGCTGTTCAATCTGAAGAATGCGCCGGACGTTGCTTTCGGACAAACCGCACGTGTGCATGTACTCGATCCTGTCCAAAGTGCGGGAACTTGGGTGCCCACAACATCGTTGAAGGAGGGAACGCGCGGGCAATGGACACTGCTGGTTGCCGACGCGCAAAAAACTGTGCGCCTGGCGACGGTCGAAGTGCTGCATGCCGAAGACGACCGCGTCTTTGTGCGTGGCGCGTTCCCGGAAGGCACCGTCCTGATCGATCAGGGGCCGCAGCGGGTCAGCGTTGGTCAGCGCGTCGCCTTCAACACTGGCGAGTAACGGAGCGATCTGATGGAAACACTTACCTTTCGCCATCCCCGGCTGGCTGCCCTGATCATTTTGGTGCTTGTATCTGCAGGCCTGTCTTCGTTCCTATCGCTGGGGCGACAGGAAGACCCCACGATCACCAACCTCTTCGCGACTGTTACGACGCAGTTCCCGGGTGCAGACCCAGAACGGGTTGAAGCACTGGTGACCGCAGAAATCGAAGAAGAGCTGCGGAAAATCGCCGAGGTGGATGAGATCAGTTCTGTCTCCCGCTCGGGCGTGTCTGTCGTTTCGGTGGAATTGCTTGAAACACTAGACGAAGCCACTATCGAGCAGGTTTGGGCCGAGGCTCGGGACGCAGTCGAAGTTGCGCGCCAGAACTTCCCGGCAGGTGTATTGCCGCCAGAGTTTGATGCCGAGGGTATTGCTGCCTATTCCGCGGTCATTGCAGTTGCAGCCGAGGACCCCGACTTCCCGCTCACATTGCTGTCTCGTCATGCCGAAGCATTGGGTGACAGATTGCGCGCGATACCTGCGACACGAGCCGTCGACTATTTCGGTCAGCCGGAAGAAGAGGTGCTCGTAAGTGTCGATATGGACAAAGCCGCTGCGCTTGGGCTTGGCGGCGCTGAGATTTCCCAGCGGATCGCCGAAGCAGACGGAAAGGTTCAGTCTGGGCGGCTGCAATCCGATGTCGACCTGACCATAGGCGTCAGCGGAGAAATTGAGAGTTTGGATCGCATTCGAAGCATCGTCCTGCGTGAAAACGCAGACGGTGCAGTGGTGCAACTCGGAGATATTGCCAGCGTAGACCGGGGCGCACGCGAACCGCAGTCCTCAATCGCATTTGCAAACGGAAAGCCCTCCGTTTTGGTGGGGATTCTGGCGCAGGACGGCGTGCAGATCGACCGCTGGACAGGCTTTCTACGGGATGAGCTTGAGACCGGCGCCGCATCAGTGCCTTTGGGCATGCAGGAAATACTGCTGTTTGATCAAAGCCAGTACACGACGGATCGTTTGTCAGAGGTTGGGATCAACATGGCCATTGGTGTGGCTCTGGTCGTGGCAGTCTTGTTTGTTACGTTGGGCGTTCGTGCAGCTGCGATTGTGGCCTTGGTATTGCCGGTTGTCTCATTGGCAACTCTTGCGATGATGAACATGATCGGATTGCCAATTCACCAGATGTCCGTGACGGGCCTGATTGTTGCCCTAGGTCTGCTCGTCGACGCAGCCATCGTGATGACCGATGAAATTCGTCGTCGTCTGCAGGATGGGATGGAGAGACTTTCAGCCGTGCGAGATGCTGTTCGCCGTTTGGCCGCACCTTTGCTGGCGTCGACTGTCACAACAGCGCTCGCCTTCACGCCGATGATCTTGCTGCCTGGCCCCGCCGGCGACTTTGTTGGTGCTATCGCTATCGCCGTGGTGCTCATGCTTGTCTGGTCACTAGTTGTCGCTTTGACGGTGACCCCCGCGATTGCGGGCTGGGTACTGTCCGACCGCCCCGACGCAGGAATGCTGAGCCGCGGTATCAGCATCCCGCCGCTTGCCCGAATGTTCGAGGCCTCAATTCGATTGTCAGTCACTAATCCGGTGCGATCCATCGCGTTGGCACTGGTCTTGCCCGTGCTTGGCTTTGCGGCCTTTCCAACGCTGACCGCGCAATTCTTCCCGGGCGTCGACCGCAACCAATTCTATATCGAGGTCGACATGCCGGGTGGAACATCAATTGCCACCACCGAAGCAACCGCCCGCCAGATCGATGAAATGCTGCTGGCTGATGAAGGCGTCAAAAGTGTCTATTGGACGGTCGGAGAATCCGGCCCCGCATTCTACTACAACATCGTTGGCAACCGTTCACGCGAGCCCGGGTTTGCACAAGCTATGATCACAACTGACACGGCCGATGACGCGGCCCGCCTTGTCGGAGCGCTGCAGGGCCGTCTGGATACCGACTTTCCTGACGCGCAGATCATCGTTCGCAATCTTGTGCAGGGTCCTCCGGTTGCGGCACCGGTTGAGGTTAAAATTCAGGGGCAGGACATCACGGTTCTGCGTAATCTGGGCGACGAGGTGAGGTCCGTTATGGCCAATCTCGACCTGGTGACGCAGGCACGCGCCAGCGTGAACGGCGGCAACCCTCAAATCCGGTTCGAGATTGATGAGGTCAAAGCCCGTCTGCTGGGACTGGACGTGGCGGATATAGCGGGTCAGCTGGACACGGCGCTTGTTGGCGTCACCGGTGGATCACTGATCGAAGGGACTGAACAGTTGCCGGTGCGAGTTCGTCTTGGTGACGAGGTGCGATCAGACTTAAGCGCCATTGTCAGTATGCCCATTCTGCTGCCGAACGCTGCCGCCATTTCCGCGACCGGAGTGTTCCCCGCTGTACCTTTGTCGGAACTCGCCAGACCGGGTATCGAACCTGCAGAGAGCGTCATAACCCGAACGGATGGCGTACGCGAGAACACCATACAGGCGTTTATCGTGCCCGGTGTTTTGCCCGAAGAGGCGTTGCAGGACGTACTAGAGGCGCTTGATGCGTCCGGATTTGTGTTACCACAAGGCTATTCTATGTCCTTGGGCGGTGACAGTGATGCCCGATCCAATACTGTAGGCAATCTGCTTGCCTCTGTTGGTTTGATTGTCACACTCTCCATCGCGACCATTGTACTAACCTTCAATTCGTTCCGACTAACCCTTGTGACCTTGGTCGTGTGCGTGTTGTCTGCAGGCCTTTCCATGCTGTCGCTGGCCGTTATGCAATTCCCGTTCGGAATAACGGCGATCATCGGAGTTATCGGCTCGATTGGAGTTTCGATCAACGCGGCGATCATAATTCTGACTGGGTTGCAACAAGACGTTGACGCAAGCCAAGGCGACCGAGCAGCTATGGCGCGTGTTGTGACCGGTTCAAGTCGGCATATCATCTCGACAACGGTCACGACCTTTGGTGGGTTCCTACCCCTGATCATAGGCGGAGGAGCGTTTTGGCCACCATTCGCCGTAGCCATCGCCGGAGGGGTACTGTTGTCGACTGTCGTATCCTTCTATTTCACCCCGCCAGTGTTCGCGCTGGTGTATCGAGGCAAGCTCGACAAACCGCTTGAGGCAAAGAACCAACCTTCCCAGCCTCGAGAAGCAATTGTCGCGCTTGTGGCAGAATGAGGATTGAGACTACTTCTCGTTGCGAGTTGGTGTATTTCAAAACCGTCGGTTTTCGAAGCAAAGTTAAAGGTTTGCCGTGGGCCGCACGCCGTACTTTGCCCAGCTTGGAACAAAGGGCGTATTGTAGGTCAAAAACGCACTCTGAAAGCAAAACGTGTCAAAGCTATACGAGCTCGCCTTGAGCTTGGCGATAACCATCGCGATTTTGCACTCTTCGACCCGGCAATCGACAGTAAGCTCTGCAGCTGCGCTCTGGAGAAGATGAAGGTGGCCGATTTCGTGGCATCGGGTCAAATCAAAGAACGGGCTTCTGTACTGCAAAGCAAGACGCAGAATCCTGTTCGCTTCGAAATTTCCGAGGGAACCTGCACCACTATTGAGAAATAGATGGAAGACGAACTCATGTTCGGGCCAGAATACCTTTGGCCCCGTTGGCTTCACGGACGATTGCACCTGTCGACGCGTCAATTCGCACGGCTTGCAAGAGACTGGGTCACATCAATTGGTCTCGAGGCAAGCGCCTTTGGAACTCATTAAATGAGGCGTACAACAGTAACCCAGATCTACAAGAAAACTGGCAACCTCAGAGCATTTCAGTTCTTGCTTGGCCGTACCAAGATGGAGAGCACAATCCGTTGTATTGGCGTCGTACTCGAGGACGCCCTGGTCATCGCAGAAGCCACTGAGATCTAATAATGCTCGGTTGCCAACGCTGAATGTTAGCTTAACGCCAAGCCCTTTTGTTCTGAGAAGACTCTACCACTGTCCGAAGAGTCGTCAGGGCGCTTTCCATAGTCGCTCGACTACGAGGGGCGCCGATAGAAAGCCGAAGCCCATTTTGTAGCCCCGAGCGCTCGCCCTTTGCCGCGAACTGAGAGGCGGCGGACACCAATACATTTGCATCAGCCAAAGCTTCGACCACCCAGTCTTTCCGGGCATTGGACGGGAGCGGCAAAAGCACATGCATGCTTTGCGGTTGGGTGATGACCTCCATGCCGTCTAGGACGCGGCGTAGAATTGCTTGGCGTTTGAAGACCTCTTTGCGCTTGGCACTGACAACCAGATCGTATTGACCAGATGTAATGATCTCAGACGCAACTGAAGCCATGAGTGGCGCGTTCATCCAAACGGAGGCACGCTGGGCACGGTCCACGGCATCTCTGTAACTGTCTGGCGAAACGAGGTAGCACACTCGCAGGCCAGGAGCCCAACTTTTGGAGAGCGTTCGGATGTAAAGCGTGCGATCTGGGGCAAGTTCAGCGAATGACGTCGGCGGCTGTTCAAGCAGGAAACCATAGGCGTCGTCTTCGATAACCATGACATCATTCAAAATGGCGATATCCACGATTTCTGAACGGCGTTCCATCGGCAGCGTGGTCGAAGTCGGGTTTTGTACGTTGGGGATACAGAAAAATGCTGAGACATCGTGCTTTCGACAAATCCGATCAAAACTTTCTGGGATTACCCCATCACCGTCGGCGTCCACTTCAACCACGTCGAGCCGGAGCATCTCACAGGCCAAACGCACCATCGGATAGGTCAGACGCTCAACGGCCACGACTTGCCCCGGACGGCAGGTTGCCATCAATGCCAAAATCAAGGCGTGTTGCCCGCCGCTACAAATGGTGATGGCCTCATGGCTGTCGATTGGCCTGGCGCGATCTTTGTTGAGCCATCGCCAAGCCGTTAGTCGGTCATATTCTGCGCCCGGATTGTTCCGGTAATCTAAAACATCACAGCCAGGATCAGCCAACACCTTTGAAATCGCTTCTTGAAAGATGCCGTCCTGCTCGGGCAGAACCATGTGGTTTTTGCTGAAGTCCACTACCGCTTCACTCGGAGTCTCGTATGAAAACTCCATCGCACGCGCGTCGGCGTTCATGCGGACGAATGTTCCTCGACCAACCTCGCCGATTGTCAGCCCCATGGCCTCCATCTCCGAAAACACCTTCGTTGCGGTCCCCAACGACAATCCGTGGCGATGTGCGAGTTCCCTATGTGTCGGCAAGCGATCTCCCGGCTTCAGCGTCCCGCTGCGGATATCTCGGGCCAGGTCGGCAGCTACGTCTTTGTACTTTGCTCGCATGGGGCGATCCGCTTTTTGAACAATGTAGAGATTGTATTGAATAGCTGAGGTTTCACAAGGATGCTTCAGGTATGAGAAGAAAATCATTGTCTTATATACAATGAAACTATTGACCACACGATGTGATACAATCAGGAATTTGTTCTATATTATTTTTCCAAAGAGGCGACGCGAGATGGCGACAATCCCGTCACAAAGACACCTGTTCGATATTCCTCCGGATCTCGCGTATTTCAACTGTTCCTACAATGCACCGCTGCTGAAGAAAGCAGGTGACGCCTTGGTCGAAGGGGCCCTTTCCAAATGTCACCCTTGGGAACGCAAGCCGAACCACTTCTTTGAGGACGCCGAGGCTTTCCGCACTGCAGCATCCAAAGCGTTTGGCGTCAGCGCAGACAATTTTGCCGTTACGCCTTCCGCCAGCTATGGATCGTCAACAGCGTCTCGAATCCTAGAAGAACACCTGTCAGATCAGGATGAGATTATCGTCTTGGACGAGGCATTCCCGTCCAACTACCTCCCGTGGCAGCGCCTGGGTCAAGAAACCGGGGCCAAATTTGTCGTCGTGCCAACACCTAAAGACTTCGGTTGGACCCAAGCCGTGCTGGATCGCATCACGCCGCGGACCAAGCTCGTCGCCATTCCCAACTGCCATTGGACAAACGGCGCTTTGTTGGACCTCGAAAAGATCGCTGAGGCAACTCGGTCCGTAGGATCTTACTTCATCCTCGAAGCCACGCAGTCCTTGGGGGCGAAGCCAATCGATATAGCTTCTTTGAAGCCTGACTTCCTTATCTCCGCTGGATACAAATGGCTGCTCTGCCCTTATGGCCTCAGCCTCTTCTATGCAGATCCCAAGTGGCATAATGCTCGCCCGCTGGAAGAGACCTGGCTCAGCCGAGCCGATGCCGAGGTGTTTGAAAACCTCGTCCAGTACAATGACCAATACCAAGTCGGGGCACGCCGGTTCGAGATGGGGCAGAAGAGTATTCCATCGATCCTGCCCGGTGGGGTTGTGGCTTTGGAACAGATTGCCGACTGGGGCATCATAAACATTGCCGAGACGCTTGAGGGCATCAACGACCACATAGAAGCGATCCTAGAGCCCTTCGGCTTTGTTCCAGTCCCCAAAGAGGTTCGGAGTCCCAACATCCTCGGCGTGGGCCTTGATGGCGGCATTCCAGAGACGCTCCTCCCCAGCTTGGCCGAGCGCAATGTCTATCTCAGCCGCCGCGGCAGTTCCTTGAGATTCGCCCCATACCTGCATGTCACGGATAACGACCTCGATAGACTGTCCGAAACCCTGAAATCCGTTTTCCACTAGAGGCGAGCATCTGCTCGATATCGCATGTCGATCAATCAACGCTTGAAAGACATTGGCATTCAACTGCGCGATGCCGTCGCCGCTGTGGCCAATTGCGTTCCGATGCATTTGAGCCCGGCTGAAACCCTCTATGTTTCCGGACAAATCGGGTTTGTAGATGGGGTTCTCGCAGATCGCGGAACACTAGACGGAACGAACTCGGTTGAGGACGCTTTAAGGTCAAACCGACCTCCTTTGCCTAGAAGACCAAATGACTGAGGAAGATCGACGATGAAAACTATTGGCATCTTAAGAGGAATGTCAGCGGCATCGACGCAACTCTACTACTGTGAGCTTTGTGATCTCACCCGCGAAATACTCGGAGGACTTCATTCGCCAGAGTTGTTGATCAGGTCTTAAACTTTGCAGAGATCGAAGCGCTACAGGCCAAGGGTGCTTGGGACGCCGCCGGAGACATCCTAAACCGCGAAGCTAAGGCGCTGGAACGGGGTGGAGCAGATCTTTTGATCTTAGCCACGAACACCATGCACAAGCTGGCCGATCGGATGATGGAAGGTGTCGGCATTCCCCTGATCCATATTGCTGACGCCACCGCCAAAGCAATACAGGCTGCCGGACTTCAACGCCCTGGACTAATGGCCACTGCGTTCACGATGGAGCAGGAGTTTTATACAGATCGTTTGAGAGCGGTTGGGTTGGAACCGCTTGTTCCAAACGATGATGACCGCGCTGAGACGCACCGGATCATCTATGACGAGCTTTGCAAAGATATCACGACCGAGGCTAGCCACCGCACCTATGTCGAGATCGCCTCACGCCTTGTAGAAGCCGGTGCGGACTCTCTGATCCTTGGATGCACGGAAGTGGGTATGCTGCTCAATACTGACAACGTTCCGGTTCCAGTCTTCGATACAACTCTGATCCACTGCAAAATTGCATTCGATCGAGCGATGGATCCTTGAACATTGCTTATGCGGGATCGGCCCTTTCCAGCCGTTCACTCGCCGCGCTGGTGTGGCACTGCGGCCCTTCGGTCCTGACATTCGTTTCTACTGCAAACTCTGGCCAAGTGTGAGTACACAAATCGATTCCACGTGGTCGATCAAGGTTTAAGAGTGGATTCCATTAGTTCGAGTTCTCAGGTAATACGTAGTAATGGATATTGTCGTCATTACGACCATCATCACTTCTTTTTTTGTTGTAATCGGCGTGGCGGAACCATTGGCTGCACGTATGCGCCTGCCTTACAGCGTTATCCTAGCGGTCCTGGGAATAGTCATCGGACTTGGCGCAACGTTCTTTCTCAACACTGACTTGACGGATGCACTGAACCCGGGAGCGCAGGCGATTATTGATTTGCCGATCCGGTCAGACGTCTTCCTCTATGTTTTCCTGCCAACGTTGCTCTTCCAGGCGACACTCGGCATGAACCTGCGCAGGATGCTGGATGACTGGATGCCCATCTTGATGATGGCCGTCGTGGCTGTGATTGTGGCGACACTTTCCATTGGCTATGCGCTCAGTTGGGTAAGTGCCTTACCGTTGGTCGCTTGCCTGTTGATTGGTGCTATCGTATCGACAACTGATCCCTCGGCGGTTGTCAGCATTTTTAGGTCGATCTCCGCACCACGCAGGTTGTCGCGAATAATCGAGGGTGAAAGCCTCCTGAACGATGCTGCCGCGATTGCTCTTTTCGGGCTATTCATGAGCTTTGTGATGCTCGGGAGACCTGATCCGTCGCTAAGTGACGCCGTGGGGCAGTTTCCGCTGTTGATCGTTGGCGGAGCACTCACTGGTTGGCTTATGGCGCGTTTGGCGGTTTGGATGATGGCTTTCGTAGACCGTTGGGAGAAGGCGCAAATTTCAATTTCTGTCGCGCTGCCGTACCTCGCCTATATCGTTGCGGAACAAAGCGTCGGGGCTTCGGGTGTTATCGCAGTGGTGGTCACAGGACTAACGCTCAACCTCACCGGCCCTGGTCGTTTGTCGCCAATCGCTTGGACAAATCTGCAAGAAGTATGGGATCTCCTAGCACATTGGGCTGGAGCGCTGATCTTTATTCTTGCAGCATTGTTGATACCGAGGCTTTTGGAAGGGGTGCAGCCGTCTGACTTTGGCCTGTTGGCAGTGGTGGTTCTTGCAGCAACACTGGCACGGGCGGCGGTTCTGTTCGGCTTGTTGCCCCTGCTCACGACAATCGGTCTGTCGCCAGTTGTGGAACGCCCCTATCGCACCGCAATGCTTTGGGGTGGGCTGCGGGGCGCCGTGACTTTGGCATTGGCACTAGCGGTCACTGAAAGCACTCAAGTACCGCTCGAAACCAAGCGTCTGGTCGGTATTTTGGCCACTGGCTTTACGCTGTTTACACTGATTGTCCAAGGGACAACCTTGCGAACGGTGATCACAAAGCTAGGGCTCGACGAACTCACTCCGCTTGATACGGCATTGTCGCGCCAGGTGGTCGCGGTCGCCTTGCAATCAGTCCGCGAGGATGTGTCCCGCACCGCGGAAAACTACGACCTGACCCACCAAATTGTAAGAAACGAAGCCAAGCAGTTTAGCGAACGCCTTGACGAGGCTGTAAAAGCCGCCGAAGACAGCGCGGAGATCCTTGATCGCGACAGGATCACGCTTGGCCTTATTGCGTTAGCCGGTGCAGAGCGGGATTCAGTTTTGGCCCGAATGCGAGAGCGCACCATGTCATCCGTTCTCAGCGAAAAAATTCTGTCAGACGCGGATCGGCTCATTGAAGGCGCAAGGACCGGTGGGCGGATCGGCTATCAGCGCGCGTCCAATCGATCTGTCGTCTATGGCAAGTCTTTTCGGATCGCCGTTTTCCTGCACAACCGCCTACGAATCTCGTTTCCGCTCACTCGTATAACAGCGGACAGGTTCGAAAGACTGCTCATGCAGCGTCTGATCCTTCGAGATCTCGATGGGTTTGTCCGTGGTCGCATACGCCGGATCCACGGTCGCCGGGTTGCGGAGTTGCTAGACGACCTGTTGGAGCGCCGATCCGAGGCGGTTGAGACAGCGCTTGAAGGATTGCGGCTCCAATATCCAGGTTATGCGGAAAAGCTGGAGCGGCGGTTCATCCGAAGGACAGCATTGCGACTGGAGGAGCGAGAATACGCGGTCATGCGCGAGGATGGCTTGGTAGGCGAAGAGCTCTATTCAGTGTTGATGCAGGAAGTGGCGGCACGACGTGCTTTATCCGAAGGGCGTCCTGTACTGGACATCGCCCTGAAGGGGCGGGATCTGGTCAGGCAGTTTCCACTATTCTCTGATCTCGACAAAACTTCATTGCGAAAACTCAGTAGAGCGCTTCGTACCCGCTATGCCAACGCGGGCGACACGATCCTTTCCAAAGATGAATTGACCCGGAGTGTGTTTTTCATCGCTTCTGGAGCAGTCGAAGTGGAGTTCGGCAGACATACCACGCGGTTAGGTCGTGGCGAAATGTTTGGGCAATTGGCCATGCTCATGAAACGGCCCCGTCGGGTAAATGCGCGAGCGCTGGCGCCCTCGACACTGCTTATGCTTGACGAAGCAAGTTTCCGGCGCTTGCTGCGGCGAAGCAAGGCCATGCGGAAGTCGGTCGAAATGAGTGCTGCCAAGCGTATGATCGACCCAGCAGTGTTGGACCTGGATGAACTTTCAACTACCTCTTGAACACGGCTCAATTTCTCTAAAGAGAACCAATCTGAAAGGACCTGCAAAACAATAGTATTGTTTCGCGAGGCATCAGTCGGCTTCGGTCATAGGTCTCGTCCATGCACTATGAACTCAGCGTTGGACGCTTTTTTGATTGCGCACGAGCTGCGACGATCGGCGAGTATTTCACAATCCACCTATTCGATGTGGCATGGTTAAGTCGCACATCGCGCTCCTCCATGATCTCTTCCAAATCACGATAGGACAGCTTGTGCATTTGATAGAATTAAACAGCGTACAAAACTGCATGCTTGGAGAAATGAAAGCCCTTTAACGAGATCATGGTTAAACAACTTGTTCGAAAATTACGCGACTAGTACAAACCTCAGATCACGCAGGCTCGTCAACTAGACCTCAAAGTTTGCGACTCATCTTAACGCCTTACACATAGCGAACCAATAGACCTGAATTCCCAAGATTGTCGCTCTGATTGGTAAGATCCAGTGTCGCTGTAGATGTCACTCGGCTGGGGCTGGGTTTAAATTGAGATTGGGAAGATAAGATGCTCAGCGGGTTTGATTGGGCCTTGTCGAACAAAGGGATCGGTCGTCACCATTGTTTCAACGGACCCGCTGATCCTGCGTGAAACTACTAGCAAGGGGCGGCCAAAACCATTACCCAAGTTCGATCCGCGGCTTCGTAGAGCGCGAATTCCCTAGCCTCGCGAGAGAGCATGTTCGCTCGATGTCCGGGTGATCGAGCCCAAGCCGACACGACTGCTTCCAACCCTTGCTGCCCCCTTGCGATGTTTTCGGCAACGAAACACCATTTGTAGCCTGCCCCGAGAACTCGCCTTCCTACATCAGACCCGTTTGATCCGGTGTGCGAAAAGAAACCTCTATTCGCCATGTCCTCTGCATGAGATTTCGCAGCTTTCTCCAGTTTTTGGCTATATTGCAAGACGTGAAGACCTTGGCTTTCGCGAAGTGAATTCAATGCGTCCGTCGCCAATGCGTTGGCCACGACGGTTGAAGGGAGTAGGTACGCCAAGACTAGCAGTAGACGGAACATTTCAGTCATCCCCGGTTTCTTCCAATAGTTGCAACTCTGGTTTGCTACAAACGAAGATAGTTGGTCGTAGGTCTTGCTACGATAAATTTACCCATTCAGAGACGAGATATACGCAGGCCAAGGCTATTGCGGCCTAATGTACGACGCGCCGAACTCGTACCCCCTCATTGAAAATCGTAAACCCCATTCTCGACGCGCCGCATTCTGTCGCTATCCAGTCGGAATGTTTGAATTGTGACAGTTTCATTAAAGAAAAGGTGATATACGCCTTGACGTTACGGAAAGCTGCATGTCGCTATTTGTGTTTGATGCTGGGGTTCGTCGGGCGACACACCGAACCAATTAACCCCCTCAAATCTAGTTGGAAAAACCAGAACGTTCTAAAATAAAAGCATGTCGCCCACTGACGGAGTGGTCGCATTATGGCGGAATTGTGTCCACGATTCATTGTGAAACTTACCGTTTGCGATTTGGAAACAAACCGTTTCGTCGCAACTCTGGGCATTACGGGGTTTCCCCAATTTCGGGTTGAGAACGTTTCTGCCAAGTTGGTATCAACCGGAAGACAACACCACTCACTCAAGGGTGAGAGAAAGGGGCTGGCTCTGACCCCCTCGGCCAGCCCCTCACACCCCCCACAAATCAGAGCTCAGGTAAGATGGGTGGTTTCACTGTTCGGCTGCGACTATCCAATTTACATGTTTGTTTTGTATTTAAGTCTACTCACCAAATTTGGGGAGTGACTAAAAAATGAAACCTTGCTCCAATCAACTTCTGCGTGCGTTTCTTCGAGCCTTTCATGGCCTCCAACCTATCAAAGTCCCGTTGCAACGATGCCTCGAAAATCGGCGTCGCGTTGGACGTGACAAACTGTGGAAGGCTAAACCATTACCGACCATTTACCCTTGGCGCGAGAACTGTTGCAAACTTTTGGCTGTCTACGACGTCAGATGCTGCGGGTGAGTGGCGTTCGTTAAAACCCGTCGACAGTCAGTTCATAGTTTCCTTCGAAGGCACTCAATATCCGAAGGCTGTGATCCTGTTCGCGGTGTTTATCTATGACCGATACAGTGTCTCTTACCGGGATCTGGAAGAAATCATGGCCGAGTGCCGTGTTTCAATGGTCCATACCTCTCTAAACCGATGGGCAAAACGGTATTCTGGTGCAATCGCTGAGGCAGCACGTCGTCGCAAAGGGCCATATAGTCGTTCGTGAAGAATGGACGAAACGTACACCTAAGTTAAAGGCGCATGGGTTTACCTCTATCGAGCTTTCGACAAGCGGGGCAAGACCCTTGAATTCATGCTTTCACGGCGTCGCAACAAATCCGCCGCCACCAAGTTCTTCGCCAGAATGTGGGATATCAACGTATTGCCAAGGGAGATTGTGATCGACAAGCGCGGTTCCAACACCACCGGCATCAAGGCTATCAACAAATTGCTCAAAGGCTTTGGCTGCCCGATCCCAATTGAGATGGTGAGGCGGAAGTACTCGAACAATATCGTGGAAAAGGACAACCGGTTCATCAAGAAACACACGCGGCATATGCTGAGGTTCAAGGCCTTCGCCTCAGCGACGGCAAAGCTCGACGGAAATAAAGTGTCGCATTTGATCCGCCAAGGTCAAATCACGCCTGGACTCTACCCATTTCAGCAATACGCTGAGCTCGCCACTTGACTCAAAAGCGATCGCTGAAACAACTCAACCGGCTCAGATCTGTGCAACAAAACCAAGGAGCCTACGGCGTATGGGCCTTTTTAGAAGCCGTACAACCTTTGGAAGCGGAGGAGCGATAAGGGCGTCTTCGTTCTGTCGCAATCACTTTTCTGGCATAGCACCGGTCGAATTGGTGGGCAGTTGAGTCTACCAGTTGGCCGAACTGCTTTTGAGAACTCGGTACCAGAAATTTGATTACCTTTTTGGTCAATAATCTACGTGCTGCACAATTCACGAAAACAGCAAAAATAACAAGAAAAACAAAACTTTAAGGAGACAAAAAACTTATTTTTTAGTGAGTTTACCAACTATGTTGTTGATTTCAGTTGCAGTGCGTTGGCATGAAGCATCGTCAAAAAGGATTGTGCGATGATCTGCGTTGATGTCGTACTGATCAACTTCACTTGCAAAAACATCCCAAGACAAATTGGGCGAAGGCCCAAGAATTGAACGTCGTTTTGTAGCGCGCAGAAGACAAATTGTCCCTTTGTAATAGCTGGGCTCGTATCTAGAGAGCGCATTGTAAAACTGGCGAACTGTTGCACGTATTGACGCTGGATGACTTGATAGCGCAACAGGGAATAAGCCGGGCTCATCCAACACTTCACCCTTTGTCGAAGCAACACTCGCGAATACTCGGCGGAAGGACCTAAATCGCCAGGCCATAATCCGTGCGTGCCACTCGATTTTGTCTGAAAAGCGTTTTCGACGCAGTCTAGATGGAACTGCGGAATCTAACAGCACAGGCACGACGGTATTCTGGGACTCATCCTTTAGAATGTTAGCGGTTTCGTATGACAAAAAACCCCCAAATGAGTATCCGACGATCAAAGTAGGTTGAAAAATTCCATGTCCGAGAATGATCCTTGCGCATTCCTGCGCGTATTCAGCAATTGATTGGTTGTCGCGCTCTCTTAACATTTCTGTATTGGGTCGAAGGCCCAAAACTTCGCAACGATCGTCAATAAAGGGGAGGATTTTGTTGATCCAAAGCGGAACCCCGAAAAGATCTGGCATCGCTATCACAGTGATACCTCCAGTTCCACTACGTAGCACCTCAAGGAGCCCATCCTGAGGTTCCTCGGGCTCACTTGTATCAGGCGCTTTGACTTGCCTCGCAACAGTATTGGAAAGATCTTGAAGCGTTTCAATACTGTTGATTTCAGACATCGATATCTGAATATCAAAATGGGCTTCAACTTCCATAACCAATACTGTGTGAGAATAGCTGTCCCACCCCCCTATTTGGTCTGGGCCAAACGAAATGTTCAAAGAGCCTTTTTTCGCCCCAAACACTTCGGCGGCAATATCCAAGATGACTGCATCGTGCTCGCTATTGATGTCACGGGTGATGGTCGATTGGTTCTGCAAAATTTCTTTCAGTGCAGGCAGATCAACTTTTCCTGATCCTCGACGCGGAAGCTCTTTCAAAAAAACAACTTTCTTGGGTACCTTTTGGCGTTCCAATTTAGTTCGGCAAAACTCCAAAATGTCAGACTGTTCTAGCGGCTTCTGAGCGACAATTGCAGAAACGGGTACGGCACCAAAGTCTTCGTCCGAAACACCTACAGACTGCGCCTCAAGCACATCCGGGTGTTTTAAGAGCACCTCATCAATCTCTTCAGGGCGTATCAAGAATCCACCGCTATTGATCGCCGTGCTCATTCGTCCAACAATACTGAAGTTCCCCTGCGGGGTTACGGTTGCAAGGTCTCCCGTACGGAACCATTTGCCACGGAATGCTTTTTCCGTTTCTTCTGGTCGGCCAAAGTATCCGGCAAAGATGTAAGGCCCGCGCAAGCACAATTCCCCAACTTCACCTTGAGGCTGTTCTTTTCCAGTTGACGGATCGACAATTATTGCTTCGCAATCGATCGGTTTGCCGATCGTATATCGTTCACCCATTTCCGCGTGCGGTCCAGCAAAGTGACTGGCGGCGACTGTTTCAGTCATACCGTATTCATTCACGATCGGTTTTTTGAATCGCTCCTCGAGTCTGTCCCAAAGATCTGGGGCCATTGGCGCGGAGGTCGTCAGGATCGTTTTAAATTCGCTACGATCAAAATAGTCTGATCGGGCCGCGTGTCGGTCGATCAAGGCATACACCGTTGGGGCACTAATCATATGCGTGGCACGACTATCACGTAACCAACACAAATCCTGTTCTAGCCGGTTCAATGAAAATGCATCGGGCCGAAGCAGTGTCGCGCCATTGAAGGCTGTCAATATCGGCCCCTGGACCAATCCATCGGTATGATACGTTACAAGACCATTAAAGATTTTTGATCGGCGTTCCAGTTCCCAGACGCGCGAGATTGCGGCCAACTGAGTCTGCAGGTTCGTGTGCGTCAGCATCACGCCTTTGGGTTGCGATGTGGTACCCGACGTAAACAATAGATAAGCCAAACCGCTTTCGGGTTGCTTCAAAGACGGATCTCGTTCTTCAGCGTTGGGAAGGTTGTTGGTAAAAAATGAAACCCACGAGTCGGATTCGACCCAAGGCTGATTGCAGCGCTCAGTATCGGCGACGATCAGACTCGGTTTGATCAATTCAGCAATTCCAACAAGCCTGTCCTCGCTGGAGTCCGGGGCAATGATCGAAGGGACCTTTCCATCAAGTACCGCTGCGATCCATAACGTGGACGCGACCCAATCGTCGTTGGAGACGATGACCAAAGGTTGACCGCTCTCCAGTCCAATGCTGTCGAATCTTCCACAATGCTCGCAAATTGCACGCGCAAGCTCGTCATAACTGTGTGCGTAATCCGGACCTTGCCAAAATGTCTTTTTCGGGTCTGCCTTAATTTGTTGCCACAAATGGTTTGCAAATTCAGAGTGCAAAACAACTACTCCTGATCGTCGGAACCCAGTGTGCTGCGCGAGAGATCCAACTCCTTAACGGTCGCAGGGTTTCCAGCAACAAATGCGCCATCCGGCACGTCTTTACGGACAACGGATCCGCCTGAAATGATACATCCAGAACCAATTTCGACATCTGGATAGATTATAGCTCCAACGCCAACAATACTGTCGGATCCAATCTTAATGTTGCCAGCAAGCGTGACGCCGGGCGCGAGACTCACACCGTCATTCAGAACGCAGTGATGTCCAACGCTTGCGGTTCTGTTCACGAGAACCCGTTCGCCCACAATGCTTGCGCCACCGATTACAGCTCCTGCATTTATGAAACTCATTGCTCCCACCCGCGTTGACCGCGCGAGCACCGCTGTAGGGTCAATCATGGCGTCAGCGGGTTTGAGTCCATGCTCTATTGCAATTTCCGCCAGTTTTTTACGGCGTCTTGGATGAAACGCACATGGCCAGAAAACTCCATCAGTATCCCCTAGATCATCGAGATGAACCACCGACCTACGCGAAAGCACGCGAACAGGATCCCCGAGTGACACACAAATATCGGCTGGCGTATTCAATCGCCGAAGCGTCTCTTCATAGTCAACAACCAGAGGGCTACGAGCACCAAAAAGTATTCTTTTCAAAAAGATTCTCCCGATAACGCCTTAAACTATACCAGCGAACATCTAAATTCGTAGTTCGTCAACAACACCCTGCGGGGCGCGCTTTCGCGGCCTCAAATATCCGGTGATCGAAAAACCAAATTTGGTTCACTGGTACAAAGATCGCTTGCAAGGCGGATGTAGTAGCTTGCGGAATAGAAACGGCATCTAACTTTAACAAAATAGCCGACAAAAGGTATGTTTAAGGCGCCGCCACAGTTTTCTCATGGCTGGAAAGCTAGCATCAACAGTTTGCCTATTTAGCGGCCTGCTTCGCGGTTCGCGGACAAACGCGCGCTGACGGTCTCACTCACATTTTTAAGCTCGGGGGTCGCCATTCCAATTTGGTCTGCAATCAGGTTTACGAGCAAGTCCACCCGTTCGACTTGCCCTGCTCCTGCTTCAATTGCACGCGCTGCAGAAGAGGGCTTCAATAAACTTTTTGCCGCGTTCGCATATTTTTCGAACGGCACTTTGTCTTTTGGATCCGCTCCCAAGTGACTGACAATACCGCTCACCGTTTCGTATATACTCTCGGACAGTCCGACGTCGCTATGAACGGCATCCTTAATGGCACGAGCGCCTTCGGGCAGAACACACCGATAGTTGCCTGCAAAAAGCATACTCCATTTCGCGAATGGTACGAATAAGGAGTCGAAAACCCTAAGCTTGACAGGTACGTCGTTTCCTTCAACGCGAACTGCATCAATCGCTGTTTCTAGATTTCGCAGTATTTCATTATGCTCATCACTCTCGAAAGGTGCGGCTTTGAAATTGGTTGGTAGACCCACGTGCAAGACATTTGCGCCCTCTTCCACGACCCGATATGCCTGAGGGTCGGGACTACATAGAGTTACATTCCCCGGCTTGAAGGTACTCCAGCACTCGGGGCACGTGAAACACGACTTTAGGCCTCCGACATCCAGCCCTTCGATGCGCTGCAAATAAGGCGGTGGCGGCATATTCATTATAGACAAGCAGGGTTTGCCAGCATTTGCGATCCGCTGAAGCAAGTTTGCAATCGCTTCATGACAGTATTGCGGCTCTGACATTGCAAGGGCAATCAGATCGTATTCATTTGGGTCGACCTGCTCGGGAGGCATTGCGGTCAACTCTCCGGGAAGGTCATTCGAGCTGAACGACCTGTGCTTTTCTTCGCCGCGCAGTTTTATACGAACACGTGTCCCCTCTCGATTTATTAGATCGGCAGTTTCTTGGCGACAAACAAGCGTCACATCTTGGTTAGCCATCAATAGTTTAGTAGAAAGAAGTGATCCGTACGAAGCTCCCAAGATCAATATCTTATATTTCACTAGTTTAATCCCTAACCAACACAAAACTCTGTAATTTTGGTCAAAACGAATTGATTCTAGCAACAGAAAAGCGATTGAGCGTCGCTATCGGCTTGATACGATTTACTTCTCTTGAGGCCTCGGGGTGGCATGGTTCTGTCGCACACTCTGCTCCCAACGGATTATCTGAAAACTCTTGGACGTTGACGTGATCGGATGCTGCGGGTGAGTGGCGTTCGGTAAAACCCGTCGACAGTCAGTTCATGGTTTCCTTCGAAGGCACGCAATATCCGAAGGCTGTGATCCTGTTCGCGGTGTTTATCTATGAC
>NZ_JBQFPV010000018.1:0-74590 GCF_056536565.1 Ruegeria sp. CK3 | reverse complement strand
GCGCTGTTCCGCGACAGCCAGCGTGACAAACACGCCGAGGCACCACAGGCCGCAGAATAAACCAACCAAAACACAAACAATCAAAGCGCCGCCCAAAAGGGCGGCGCTTTTGCGTGTCGCATCCTGCAAGCACATATCGCTATCAGAGAGGTCAGCGCGCCGCGAATCCGTCATTGTGGTTTCAAGATGGAGGATTGCCCTTTGAATATTCGAACCCAATCACGTTCCGGAGGCCGCGCGGCGCGGCGCGCGCAACGCACAGCTCCGAATTTTGAAATGCTGCCCGGCCTGACCCGCGCCATCCCCGAATGCGAGGTGATGGACGGCAGCCAGGTCGAGATGATCGACAATGCCGCCATGGACATTCTGGAAAATGTCGGCGTTCAGTTCCGCGACCCGATCGCGTTGGAAGACTGGAAGAAGGCCGGTGCCAAGGTAGACGGAGAGCTGGTCTATCTTGACCGCAACATGGTGCGCGAGCTGATCTCGACTATTCCGGCACAGTTCACCTATCACGCGCGTAACCCGGCCAATAACGTCAAGCTGGGCGGCAAGCATTCGGTCTTTGTGCCGATGACCGGCGCGCCTTTCCTGCGCGATCTGGACGATGTGCGCCGTAACCCGCTGCTGGAAGATCTGGCGATGTTCCACAAGCTCAGCCATATGATGCCCGCGCTGCACAGTTCGGCCCACCATATCGTCGAGCCTTATGATCACCCAATCAGCCAACGCCACCTGCGCATCACCTACTCGTCGATGAAATACTCGGACAAGATGTTCATGGGCATGACCACCTCGCCCAAGAATGCCGAGGACGTGATGGATATGTGCGCGATCCTGTTTGGGAATGAGTTCATCGATAGCCACCCCGTGACCACCGGCAACTGCAACGGCAACAGCCCTCTGGTCTGGGATGAGACGATGCTGGGTGCGATGCGTGCCTTCTGCCGCCGCAATCAGCCAGTCCTCTGCTCACCCTTCGTTCTGGGTGGCGCGAACACGCCTGCCTCTGTGCCTGCCACTGTGGCCCAATTGACAGCCGAGGCGCTGTCTGCGCTGGCCTATACGCAGGTGGTTCGCAAAGGGGCGCCCGCGATCTGGGGTCACTACCTGTCGACCGTGTCGATGAAATCTGGCGCGCCGATGGCGGGTACGCCCGAGATCAGCTTGATGAACTTCATGATCGGTCAGATGGCTCGCTTCTATGATGTTCCCTGGCGGACCTCGAACACGCTGGGCGGTGCCAAGACGTTTGACGCACAGGCTGGCTACGAATCTGCCACGACTCTCAGCGCGGTTCTGCATGCAGGGGCGAACTATATCTGGCACTCGGCGGGCTGGAACGAAGCCGGTATGCATTGCTCGGTCGCCAAGTTCATCGTGGATTCAGAACAATGCGCCATGGCCTATCGCATGGCAGAAGGTCCCAAGTGGGGCGACTTCGATCAGGCACTGGCCGCCGTTCCGGATGTCGGCCCGGGCGGTCACTATCTGGGCCATCCACACACGCAGGACAACTTCCAGACAGCGTTCTTCATGCCCGAGCTCTTCGACAACAACTCGATCGAGCAATGGCAGGCTGAAGGCAGCGTTGAGATCACGGAACGCGCCCTCAAACACGCCAAGAAACTGCTGGCCGAGTATCAGGAACCAAAGCTGGACGAGGCCAAGAACGAAGAGCTTCTGGACTATATCGCGCGCCGGGAACGGGAAATTCCGGCAGCAGATGAGTTGAACCAGACCTACTGATACCAACTCCCCTACTGGCCCGCCCACCATTCAGGGCGGGCCTTTTTTGCAAAACCGCTAAAGCCGCAACAGGCGAGAGAACTAGCTTGTATCAGGCCGCTCGGCGTCGTCAGGCTCGGTTGAGCCCGCCATACTCATTCATCCCGCGCGCGCCATTCTTTCCAACGCAACACGGCATTCGCCCCGATTTCCCGGAATGGCTGGGGCGGCAGGCGTTTGGGGGTGTCTTCGGCTTCGAAAAAACTTGTGATGTCGGAACTGTGGCCGCAGGCCCTCTCCGCCGCTGCGATCCCGGTCAGGGTCCCGCGCGCAGTGCCCAGCCCGTTCTGAACGCAACCGGAATAAACACCCTGCTCGATCTCTCGGGCGACCGAGACGCTATTGAGGCTGAGGCACAGGTGACCGGCCCACTGATGCTCCATCCTCAGCCCCGCCAGTTGCGGGAACCGCTGATCGAACTTGCGCTGCATCACTTTGGCGGCGCGTGCCAGATCGCTCGAGGTTGCTGCCATGCCTGGCCGCAACGCGGCACAGGTCCGGGTGACAATGCGATTGCCGCCCTGCCCGGTGTCGATCCTACGCATGGTCGTTCCCATCGGGTCCGAGGGCGTCACGCCCCAGCGCGGCTGCCCTCCCAAACGGGTCAGCGCATCGGCGTCCAACACGGGCGTCATCGAGGCAAAGAGGAACAGCTGCATCAACCGATCCCGTTCAATCCCGAAGCTTTCCAGATGGCCGTTAACCGTCAGGATAATCTTGCCGGTGCTTACGGTGCCTTTCGCAGTCCGCACCATCCAATCGCTGCCGCGTTTTTCAAACCCCAGAACGGGCGAGTTTTCGAAGATGGCAACGCTATCCCCGGCCAGCCCAGCAGCCAAACCACGAACATAGCCCGCCGGTTGCAGCATGACCGTTCCGGGCGTGAACAGGCCTGATTGATAGTGCCGTGATCCGGTGAGCTCGCGCATCTGCGCGGGGTCCAGCATCTCGCTGGTTTCGCCCAAGGTTTCCAGATGCCGCGCGTAGCTGACATTGTGCGCATGGCCCGTGTCACCAAACGCTCCGTTGACCTTGCCCACTTCGTCGAAAAAGTTGCGGTCGATCTGGTATTGCTCAACGGCGGAACGCGCGAATGCGATGGCCTGCCGGTTGAGGGCGATCATGGTCTTGTCATCGCCCGCTCCGGCATAGTCATCCGATGCCAGGTCGTGCGGCAGATCGATCATGAAGCCCGAGTTTCGCCCCGCGGCCCCTTCGGCCACGCGACCGGCCTCAAGCACGACCACACGCGCCTTGGGGTCCAACTGGGTCAGACGCCGCGCCGCCGACAAACCGGCAAAGCCGGCGCCGACGACCACGACATCAGCCGTCAGGTCCCTATCCAACTCCACCGCGGGCGGTTGGGCGCCGAGGATGGCGCTCCAGGCCGCAGGACCGCGATGGCTTGGCAGTTTGCGTGCTGAGTATGCGCTCAATCGACGGCCTCATCCGCATCATCGGCCAGATCAATCCAGATGGTTTTCAACTGGGTGTACTGATCATGCGCATGGACGGAGTTATCCCGCCCGCCGAAGCCGGACTGCTTGTAGCCGCCAAAGGGCGTGGTGATATCCCCTTCGCCAAAGCTGTTCACGGTCACGGTCCCTGCCCGGATCGCCCGAGCACCCCGGATCGCGCGTTTCGCGTTGGCCGTGAAGATCGAGGCGCAGAGGCCATACTCCGTATCGTTGGCGATTTTGATCGCCTCATCGAAGCCTGAGACCTCAATCACCGACAGGACGGGGCCAAAGATCTCCTCACGCGCCAGAGTGGCGTCATTGCCCGAGACTTCGACGACGGTGGCTTCGACAAACCCTTTTTCGGCTTTGCCGCCAATCACTACGTTCTCGGCCTGATCCAGATAGCCACATACTTTGTTATAGTGCCCTTCGCTGACCAGCGCGCCCATGCGGGTTTCCGGGTCCAGCGGGTCGCCAATGTTCCACTGTTTGGCATGATCGGCGATGCGCTCCAGCAACTCGGCCTTTACATCCTTGTGCACGATCAACCGCGACGAGGCCGAGCAGTTCTCGCCCATGTTCCAGAACGCACCATTGACGATATGCGCGGCCACGCGATCCAGGTTTTCGGCATCATCCATAACAATGGCGGGGTTCTTGCCGCCCATCTCAAGCACCACCTCCTTTGCGTTGCTTTCAGCCGAGTAGGTCAGGAACCGCTTGCCGGTCACGGTCGAGCCGGTGAACGAGACCATGTCGACATCCATGTGCCGCCCGATCGGCTCACCCACTGCGGCACCGCTACCGGGAACGATGTTCAGAACGCCGCGCGGCAGGCCTGCCTCCATTGCCAGTTCGGCCAGACGCAACGCAGTCAGCGTTGTCTCGGCTGCTGGCTTCACAACGACCGAGCAACCCGCCGCCAAAGCCGGTCCGATTTTCCAGGCCAGCATGAGCAGCGGGAAGTTCCAAGGCAGCACCAGACCCACGATACCAATCGGCTCACGCACGACCATGGCGATGTGGTCGTCACTGGCGGGCGAGACCTGATCATAGATCTTGTCGATCGCTTCCGCGTGCCATTTCAGACAGTGAATCGTTTCGGGCACGTCCACGGTTTCGCAGTCATAGATGGTCTTGCCGCTGTCGATGCTCTCCATCACAGCCAGTTCGCGGGCATTGCGGGTTATCAGTTTGCAGAGCCGGATCAACACGTCCTTGCGGTCCGAGGGGTGCAGTTTCGACCACCGCCCATCGTCAAAGGCTTCGCGCGCTTTTTCGACCGCGAAATCAACATCCGCAGCGCCGCAAGCGGCAATATCGGCCAGCTTCTCTCCGGTCGCGGGGTTCACCGTTTCGAACGTCTTGCCTGAGATCGCCGGGCGGTACGCGCCGTCAATGAATGCTCCGGTCGGCAGAGTCAGGTCTGCGGCGATGGATTTGTATTCGTCCTGTGTCAGCAATTCCATGCCTTAGCCCCCAATCTTCTTTTCAGCTACGATATCAGCGATTGTTTTCTTCAACACGCGGGTCACCTGTTCCAGCGCCCGCTTGTCATCCTTGTTCAGCCCCTTCAGCGGAGGCCGCATTGCGCCCGCCTCAATGCCGTTCATGGTGACACCATGTTTGATGGTCTGGATGAACTTGCCGCCCTGCTCCAGCACCCGCATCAGAGGCATCATCGCGCTCATGATCCGGCGGCCTTTGGCGAAATCACCTTCGATCACACATGCGTTGTAAAGCGCCACATGCTCTTCCGGCAGAAAGTTCGACCCACCGCACACCCAGAACGGCGCGCCCCAGGCGAAGAACTCCAACGCCTGATCGTCCATGCCACATCCCAGTTGGATATGCGGGTAGTCGCGCGCCAGCAGATGGACCCGGTTGATATCGCCCGAGCTTTCCTTGATGCCACAGAAATTCCGGCTGCGACCCACACGGTCGAGGAATTCCTCGCCCATCATCGTACCGGTGCGGTGCGGGTAATTGTACAGCATCACCGGCAGGTCAGCGGCCTTGTCTATCGCCAGCGCGTTCAGCGCGTTTTCCCGGTCGGTGGGCACCGAATACGGCGGGCTTGCCAGCAGGATCGAGTCTGCTCCGATCTCACGCGCACCCGAGGCCAGCGCAATCGAGTCCGGTGTCAGCATCGCTCCGGTCCCAACGACCAGAGGCAGACGACCTTTCAACTGCGCATGCGTGAACTTGGCCAGTTCCAGCCGCTCTTCCACGGTCTGGGCATAGTTTTCGCCCGTCGAACCGCCCGAGATCAACCCGTGAACACCACTGGCGATCAGGTATTCGATCACGTCGGACAAAGCGTCCCAATTCACGCTGCCATCCTCGTGATAGGGCGTGACCACAGGGGTGTAGATCCCCTCAAACTTGAAAATCGGGTTCATTCCGTCCTCATGCAGGTTTCGAAAGAGGCGGGACGCCCATCGGGACATCCAGCGCATCAGGCATCACGAACAGCTCAATCTGATCGCGAGACAGGTTCCAGTGGTCCTCGGCCAGCTGCGCAGCAGCCGCCTCATCGCCCGCCTCGATGGCGGCGATGATGGCGTCGTGCTGACGGCTGGCCTCAGACAGGTTTTCGGTCAGACCCGCGTTGCGCGGTCTGTAAAAGGTCATCCCGATCCGGGCATGGTCGATCAAAAGGCGATTGAACGACGGCAACAGATATACATTGCCGGACATCTGCCCCGTGACATCGTGAAACCGGTTATTGGCCAGCGCGCGATCCTCGGCCGAGCCCGACTGCAAAGCCGAACAAAAGGACCTTTGGGCATCTTTCAAGGCGTCAATCTGATCTGGCAGGGCGTTGCGCGCGGCCAGCCGCAGGATGGCGCCATACACCATCGGGGCCGCCAGAAAGAAATCGCGCAGCGTGGTATGCGACATCTCGGAGACGCGCGTGCTGCGATTTGCGCGCTGGTCCAGATATCCCTCGCCGGCCAATTGCCGGAACACTTCGCGCAGCGGGGTGCGCGACAGGCCGAATGCCTCGGACAGATGCGCCTCATCCAGATCCACGCCGGGTTGTAGCCTCAAGGTCAGAATCGAGACCTTGAGGTGTTCTGCAAGCTCAGATTTGCGCGAACGCGCCTCGTCCTTCATCCGCCTATCCCTTTGTCGCAGCCGCTTGGCGAATCGAGATCGCCCAGCCACGGGTGTTGTATGCGATTAAAATACAACTTGTATACAATTAATTTTCGTGCAGCATAGGCAACCTGCGAATAATGTCGAAACCACCCAACAGCCCTGAAGCGCAAAGACCGCCATGCCCGATCCCAGCCACATCACTTTCATTCTGATCGAGGAGTTCTCGCACCTCGCGTTTTCCTGCGCGGTCGAGCCTTTGCGGATCGCCAACCTCGTCAGCGGCCTGGATCTCTACAGCTGGTCTTTTGTGTCTGAGCATGGTGAACACGCTGTCTGCTCCAACGGCTCGGTGACGCTGGTCCATGGGGGATTCGATAGTCTCCCCAAATCTGATCAGATTTTCGTGCTGTCCGGCATCCACATGCGGAACCACGCCTCCAAACTTCTGCTAGCCTTACTGCGGCGTGAACGGGCAAGAGGGACTGCGATCGGCGCGCTATGTTCGGGCGCTTGGCTTTTGGCCGAGGCCGGTTTTCTGAACGAAATGCAGGCCGCCATTCACTGGGAATACCATGACGCCTTCACCGAAGCGTTTCCCGATGTGAACCTGGTACGCAGCGTATTTGTAGCCGACGAAAAGCACATCACCGCCTCTGGCGGTACAGCGACCGCCGACCTGATGCTGCACTTGATCGAACGAGATCACGGGGTCGAGCTGGCCATGGATGTGGCCGATCAGATGGTTTACAACGCCGTACGCAACGCAACGGCCAAACAACGCGTTTCCCTGCAATCGCGAAAC
This sequence comes from Ruegeria sp. CK3, assembly GCF_056536565.1. Taxonomy (NCBI): domain Bacteria; kingdom Pseudomonadati; phylum Pseudomonadota; class Alphaproteobacteria; order Rhodobacterales; family Roseobacteraceae; genus Ruegeria; species Ruegeria sp. CK3. The sequence goes on along the minus strand of NZ_JBQFPV010000018.1, from coordinate 67,435 downwards.
GGAATGCGCAACATCCATCTGGCCAAAGCGATTGAGGTCATGCGCAACAACATCGAAACGCCGGTCTCACCCTCTGCGATTGCTGATGAGCTTGGCATTTCTACACGACAGCTCGAACGGCTTTTCGGGAAATACCTGAATACCTCGCCCAAAAAGTACTTCATGGAGATGCGTCTAGAGCGCGCGCAAAAGCTGCTGTTGCAAACCGAAGCCTCAGTGACCGAGGTCGCCATGGCATGCGGGTTTGAGAATCCGGGCCATTTCTCGCGCGTGTTTCGCCTGAGTTTTGGCGTCACCCCTCACGCACAGCGCAACAAGATTGACTGAAATCAGGCAAACCCACCACTGGGGGAGAGCATCCTGACCTGCCCGAAACTGGGCAAATCCACACTCATCCCCCGATCCCTTCGAGAACCCCCTCATTAAAATCGGACTAGTCAACACCTCGGTAGGATAGTGTGGTGGTACCGACGAATGTTGGCACAACTATTGCCAATTCGTGTCAGATCTTGGTTTCTTTCCGACACAAACATTAATTTTGCGGAATTTGATCAGAATTCAGGTCAGAGTTGAGTGTTTTGTGCACGCATAAGCACCCACGCACCCGCTCAGACCCCAGGTGATTCCGGTCCGACTTTCGAGCTTGTCTACTTTGCTCGTCGATCCACCCTGCCGAAACCCTTTTCACTAAGCATGGAGGCAGTATTAGTCCGAGCCTTGCAAAGCCGAGACATCAAGGACCGGCAACTGCGAGGTAACATGGACGCGCCGCGTAACACTCTGCGACGATGCGGTGATATCGAGCGTCGAAACTTGATCAAAACGCTCAAAATACGCGAACTCAATCGTGTCCAGAGCGGCCATGTCCGAACACTGAATAACATACTCGGCCAGAAACTCGGGCGCGCCGACCGTGTTTGCATCCGACCCTAGCCCTTCGCCCGTCAACGACACATTGGCCGACGCCGTGGCGCACCCAGCCTGTTCAGGGACAACAAAAAGAGTTAACGGCTTTGACAAGGACGAAATGGCATCCGCGATCGCGGACCGATCCGCGTCATCTGCTGCGCGATGGTCAAACCCCAAAATATCCTCGCTCGGGACCGCCAAAGACACGCTGAACTGAGTTTCCTCAAAGGAAATATCCAATGACCCCGCAACAGCACTCTGCGCGGGAACCTGATCCCCTGCCCATGCCTGGACGGTTACTGCACACAAACCGATCGAAGCACTCAACCACTTCATGAACTCACACCACTCGCAATAGAATCACATGGATTAGTCTAACTTTATACGAACATGGCGCAATCGCGACGGCGTGTATCAGACCCACCAGATATGGGGATGTAGCGCCCCTGCAGTAAATCCGACAATAAAACTCAGGTTGACATTGTCGACTATTTCACTCAGCTATATGCGTGCAAGTGCAGCCCCCTTTGGACGCACCTGAACAAGATTTCTGACATGAAAGACCTGACCCCAATGACGAAATTCTTTGCTGCCGCCAGCAATCTGACCCTATGCGTGGCCACCGCCGCATCGGCCGGTGACGCCCCTGCAAAAGCGGACGTGCTGGACACTTATGCCGATATTGCAGAAGCCAAATATGATGACAGCCTGATCGCCGCCAAAGCGCTGCAAAACGCCGTCAAAGCACTGATCGCCGACCCGTCGGACGCCACGCTGAATGCCGCCCGCGCGGCCTGGATTGCCGCCCGCGTCCCCTATCAGCAGACCGAGGTCTACCGCTTTGGCAACGCCATCGTCGATGATTGGGAAGGCAAAGTAAATGCGTGGCCGCTGGACGAAGGCCTCATCGACTATGTCGACGCCTCCTACGGCGGCGCCACGGATGAGAACGAATTCGCCGTTCTCAACGTCATCGCAAACCCGAACTTCGAGCTTTCGGGAACCGCGATTAACGCGACCGAGATCACCCCCGAATTGCTGGCAGATACCCTGCACGAAGCCGACGGGATCGAGGCCAACGTCGCCACCGGCTACCACGCCATTGAATTCCTGCTGTGGGGTCAGGACCTGAACGGTCACGGCGCAGGCGCAGGCAACCGCCCGGCCACCGACTATGCCAAAGGCGACGACTGCACCAACGGCAACTGCGACCGTCGTGCGCAATACCTGAGCGCCGCAACCGACCTTCTGGTCAGCGATCTGGAATGGATGACCACACAATGGGCCGAAGGTGGCGATGCACGCGCCGCCCTGACCGAGAACGAATCCGCAGGCATCAGTGCCATTCTGACCGGCATGGGTTCACTGTCTTACGGCGAGCAGGCTGGTGAGCGTATGCGCCTAGGCCTGATGCTGAACGACCCTGAGGAAGAGCATGATTGCTTTGCCGACAACACCCACAACAGCCACTACTACGATGGCCTTGGCATTCAGAACGTCTATCTGGGCAGCTACACCCGCATTGACGGCACTCCGATCTCGGGCGCCTCGCTGTCGGATCTGGTGATCGCCGCTGACCCGGCGCTGGATACTGAGATGAAAACCAAGCTGTCGACCACAATGCAGGCTCTGGGCCGGATCAAATCGACCGCCGAGGCCGGTTTCGCCTATGACCAAATGCTGCAGCGCGGCAACGCCGGTGGCGAAGCGCTGATCATGGGTGGCGTCAACGGTCTGGTCGACCAGACCAAAACCATCGAGCGTATCGTATCGATCCTCGACCTCGATGGGATCGAGTTTGAAGGATCGGACAGCTTGGACAACCCTGACGCGGTTTTCCACTAAATACATAAAAGGGCCGGATGCGTCGGCAAAACGACGCCTCCGGCAACCCGGCCACCATAAGTTGACTGGACTTGAAGGCATTACCTTACTAAATAAGTAAGAAAGCCAACGAGCCTCGATTCGCCATGATCGTCTGCCACTGCACAAACATCTCCGACCACGACATCCGGGCCGCTATCGACTGGATGCGGACCTCTGACCCTCAAGCGATCATAACCCCAGGCAAGATCTACCACGCGCTCGGGAAATCTGCCGACTGTGGCGGATGCATGCCGCTTTTCCTAGACACGATGCGAACCGACGATAATCTGGAAGTCCCCATGCAGCTGCGTGCGTTACGCACCGGCCTATCACAGGAGAAGGCAGATGAAGGGCGATCCCAAGGTCATAGAGTATCTCAACAAATCCCTGCGGCATGAGCTGACAGCCGTCAGCCAGTATTGGCTGCACTACCGGCTTCAGGAGGACTGGGGCCTGGTCCATATGGCCAAGAAAAGCCGCGAAGAGAGCATCGAAGAGATGGGTCATGCGGACAAGCTGATCGAACGGATCATCTTTCTAGAAGGCCACCCGAACCTGCAAAAGCTCGACCCTCTGAGGATCGGGCAGAACCCCAAGGAAACGCTGGAATGCGATCTGGCCGCCGAACACGACGCCCGCACACTGTATGTCGAAGCGCGGGAATATTGCCGCGAGGCGGGCGACTATGTCTCTATGTCGCTGTTTGAGGAACTGATCAGCGATGAAGAAGGCCATATCGACTTCCTCGAGACGCAGCTCGATCTGTATGAAAGGATTGGCGAAGCCAATTATGCGCAACTCAACGCCGCGAAAATGGACGCCGAAGAATAGTATTCTCGCCCTCTTGGTGGTCGCAACTGCGGCCACCCCTTCCCTGTCAGCCGAGCTGCGGGACCTTCACCTCAACATCACCCCACGCACCGAAAACGAGCGCGCGCGCATTGCCGGTGTCACCGCACTGCCGCAGGATTTCAGCGCGCCGCAAAGGTTCGAAGAGTTGCCTGCCGGGGCCGCCACCGTGCGTGTGCGCAACAACGCGGATGCGTTCTCGCAACCGTCCAAGAACTTGAGCTTTGAACAAGAGCTGGACTTCAAGGTCGGCAACGGGTTGTTCAAGAAAATCTGGGTCTCTTCGCCGTCTTCAACCCTCGCGTCTGATGGTCTTGGACCTCTGTATAACGCGAGGTCGTGCCAGCGCTGTCACATCAAGGATGGGCGCGGGCATATGCCGAACGGGCCGGATGATAACGCCGTCTCGATGTTCCTGCGCGTGTCCATCCCTGGCAACCCTCAGGATGCGCCGGAGGGGATCGAAGACTATCTCGCCACCCTGCCCGAGCCGAACTATGGCGGCCAGATGCAGGACTTCGCTCTGTCCGGGCACCCTGCGGAATACCGGTTGGAGATCACCTACGAAGAGATCCCGGTTGCGCTGTCAGAGGGCGAAACCGCCTCGCTCCGCCGTCCCACCTACACGGCTGCCGATCTGGGATACGGCCCGTTGCACCCCGACGCCATGCTCAGCCCGCGCGTTGCGCCGCAGATGATCGGCCTCGGTCTGCTTGAGGCAATCCCAGTCGAGGACCTGCTGGCCAAAGCCGACCCGGACGATACGGATGGCGATGGTATCTCGGGCCGAGCGAACATTGTCTGGTCGACCGAGTTTGACGCCCCGATGATGGGCCGCTTTGGCCACAAGGCCGGTATGCCCACGGTCATGGAGCAATCGGCGGCGGCTTTTGCAGGTGATATCGGCATCTCGACCCCGCTGTTTCCGGCCCCGTACGGAGATTGCACCGATGCGCAGGACAATTGCGTAAAAGCCCCGCATGGCGACGGCGATGTGCGCGTTTTCGAGGTTGATCAGGTCGGCATGGACCTCGTGGCCTTTTACAGCCGCAATCTGGGCGTCCCCGGCCGCCGGGATGTGGATGACCCGCAAGTGCTGCGCGGGAAAGAGGTGTTCCACACCACAGGCTGCGCCGCCTGCCATACACCGGCCCATGTCACTCATCGCCTGGAAGACCGGCCCGAGCATAGTTTTCAACTGATCTGGCCCTATTCTGATCTGCTGCTGCATGACATGGGCGACGGTCTGGCCGACAACCGCCCTGAAGCCCGTGCCACAGGCCGCGAATGGCGCACGCCACCCCTATGGGGGATCGGCCTGACCCAGCGTGTGTCCGGCCATACCGAATTCCTGCATGACGGGCGTGCCCGCACCCTGCTGGAGGCCGTGCTGTGGCACGGGGGCGAGGCGCAATCCGCCCGTGACACTGTCGTGACCATGCCCAAAGCCGACCGCGACGCCCTTATCCGTTTCCTCGAAAGTCTTTGACTCATGCGCCTATTTGCTTTTGCCATTGCCCTAGTCGCCCCTCTGGCCGTCTCAGCCCAAGATCGTGCCGCGATCCTGAGGGATGTGCCTGCCGCGCATATATTGCCGCGCTTTGCTGAATTGGCAGACGCGACCAAGGCTTTGGCCGCCTCGTCCCAATCAGATTGCGCTCCGCAGTCAGAGGCTCTGCGTACTGCCTATGGCACCGCCTTTGACGCGTGGATATCCGCCAGCCATCTACGCTTTGGCCCCACCGAGGCCAACGACCGCGCCTTCGCCATGGCCTTTTGGCCAGACACGAAAGGGTTCACGCCCAAGGCCCTGTCACAGCATATCGCGGACGAAGACCCTGCGGTGAACGACACGGTCGCCTATGCCGAAACCTCGGTCGCGGGGCGTGGGTTCTTTGCGCTTGAGCAAATGCTGTACGATCCCAAATTCGCCGATCAGGGCAGTGCCGAATATCGATGCGCGTTGATCCGGGCCATCACGGCCGATATCGACGCAAATGCTAACGCGATGGCTGAAGAGTGGCAAAGCTATGCGGTGAGCCTGGAACAGCCGGGAGGCGACAGCCCATACCGCACGCAGGATGAGGCGATGCAGGAGCTGTTCAAAGCGCTCTCAACCGGGTTGCAATTCACTGCCGAAACCCGATTGGGCCGACCCCTTGGCACGTTCGACCGCCCCCGCCCCAACAGAGCCGAAGCCCGCCGCTCCGAACGCGCCTTGCGTCATGTCGAGCTGTCCTTGATTGCCCTGCGGGACCTTGCAGCGCGGTTGTCCGCCGACCATCCCGAGATCGCGCAGGATCTGGACGTGGCCTTCAACCGCGTAATTAAAAACGCCCGGTCCATCGACGATCCCGCCTTCGCTGGCGTGGCCGATCCCGCAGGCCGGTTCCGGGTCGAAGCGCTGCAACAGGCGGTGAATGACATCCGCACCATCGCCACGACCGAGCTTGGCCCAACCCTCGGCATCAGTGCCGGGTTCAACTCTCTCGACGGGGATTGAACCATGACCAACCGCCGCCATTTCCTAGCCGGTCTCGCGGCTGCAAGCCTTGCGCCCGCAACCGGGTGGGCATCGGTCGGGTCGCCTGCTTTTCTGGCCGCCGGGCTGTTTCCGGATGGCTCGTTCCGTCTGGCCGGTCTGGATGAAGGCGGAGACATCCTGTTCTCACTGCCTCTGCCCGCGAGGGGCCACGCCGCCGCCGCGCATCCCCGCATGGCGCAGGCCGTGGCCTTTGCCCGTCGTCCCGGCACGTTTGCGCTGTTTATAGACTGCGCAAACGGGCGGGAGCTTGCACGGCTACAGGCCCCCGAGAGGCGGCATTTCTTCGGTCACGGCACGTTCACAGCAGACGGCACCCGGTTCTTTGCCACCGAAAACGACTATGAGGCTGGCGAAGGCCGTATCAGCCTATGGGATGCCACCAGCTTTGAACGTCAGGGAGAGTTTTCGTCGGGCGGTGTTGGTCCGCATGACATGCGCCTGATGCCGGATGGCAAGAGCCTTGTGATCGCCAATGGCGGGATCGAAACCCACCCCGAGACCGGGCGGACCAAGCTGAACCTACCCGTCATGCAGCCGAACTTGACCTATCTGGACCTGTCCGGGAACCTGCTTGAACGGGTCGAGTTGCCAAACGCCCTGCACAAGAACTCCATCCGCCACCTCAGCGTGCGCAACGACGGGCTGGTGGGGTTCGCGATGCAGTGGCAGGGCAGCCAGACCAAGCACCCGCCATTGTTGGGCCTGCACCGTCGGGGCGCGCCGCCGCAACTTCTGTCCGCACCAGAAGACCTCCAAAACACCTTGCAAGGATACGCTGGCAGCATCGCCTTCTCGGCCAGTGGCGCCGAGGTCGCCATAACCTGCCCACGGGGAAACGCACTGCATCTTTTCGACGTAGCAGGTCGCAGCTTCACGAATGCCTTCGCGCTAGAGGATGTCTGCGGTCTGGGCGCAGGTCCGGACGGGTTGGTCTTTACCACCGGCACAGGCACGTTTGGCAGTGTAAACGGGCAGAACGCGCGGGTTCTAGCCCGCCCCGATTGCCAATGGGACAACCACCTGATCCCGATCCGCTCGCACGCGTAACGTTCGGCAATCCCTGTCACATAGTTTACACTTGGACGAATCAAAATGCTGCCGTATTGGCGGGCGCGAAACAGGCACCTCTGAGTTAAGGACTGACTTGATTGAAACACACGCCCGACGCACCGCATACCATCTACGGGGTTGAGAAATGGGGCAAAGGCCTCATCGAGGTGACGGAGCAGGGCGAGATCGGTCTGCGCAATCCGATGTCTCCGGATACAGCGGCAATCAGCCTGCCCGGTATACTCAGCGATCTGGATGACCGTGGGATCAAGGCACCGATGTTGCTGCGCGTCAGTTCGTATCTGGAACATGAGATCGCGCATCTGAACGAGAGCTTCGCCGACGCCATCGCGCGGGTGGGCTACAAAGGCCCTTATCGTGGCGTGTTTCCGATCAAGGTGAACCAGCAGGCGCAAGTGGTCGACCGCATCGTCGAGTTCGGCAAGAAGTACAATTATGGGCTCGAGGCAGGGTCAAAACCCGAACTGGTCGTGGCTCTTGCGCATCGTCTGGCCCCTGAGGCGCTGATCGTCTGCAACGGTGTCAAGGATGCCGAGTTCATCCAGCTGGCGATCCTCTCCCGCAAGATCGGGTTCAATACCGTCATCGTGCTGGAAAGCCCAAAGGAGGCGGATACGGTGATCGAGGTTTACAAGGAGCTCGGCATCGAACCTCTGATCGGTGTGCGGGTGAAACTGACAAACCAGATCAGCGGTAAGTGGGAAGAAAGCTCGGGCGACCGCTCGGCCTTTGGCATGAACACCGACCAGTTGGTCGCCACTGTGGACAAGCTGCGCGACGCGGGGTTGCTGCATTGCCTGAAGCTGCAGCACTCGCATCTGGGCAGCCAGGTGCAGGACGTGAACGACGTCCGCCGCGCCGTTGGTGAGGCCTGCCGCTACTACACGGAACTCACGCGTGAAGGCGTGCTGCTGACCCATTTGGACCTCGGCGGCGGTATGGGCGTGGATTATACGGGCGAGAAGAAGGCCGCTGAAAACTCGATCAACTACACGGTCGAGGAATATTGCAGCAACGTTGTTGAAACAGTGGCCTATGCCATGGACGAGGCCGAGATTGCGCACCCAACTTTGGTTACCGAAAGCGGCCGCGCCGTGGTGGCGACCTCCTCAATGTTGGTGTTCAACGTGCTGGAAACCACGCTCTACGATGCGCCCACCGCACCGGATGTGGAGCCTGATGACAACCATCTGGTCTCGGACCTCGCTGCGGTACACGGCTACCTCAGTAAAGACCGCCTGCAAGAATGCTGGAACGATGCCACCTTCTACCGCAACGAACTGCGCGCCCTGTTCCGCCGTGGATATGTGGACCTGCGCCAGATGGCCCGGGCCGAACGTATCTATCTGTCGCTGATGGCCCGCCTCAAGGCGCTGGCCGCCAGTGATGATCTGGAAACGGATGTAGACGACCAGCTAGAGAAAGTGGCCGATATCTACCACTGCAACTTCTCGCTGTTTCAATCCCTGCCCGATGTCTGGGCCATCGATCAGCTGCACCCGATCGTGCCGCTGCAAGGTCTGAATGAAACGCCCGACCGCCGCGCCGTGCTGTCTGACATAACCTGCGACAGCGACGGCAAGATCGACCAGTTCATTCTGGCCGACGGGGTCTCCCCCAGCCTACCAGTGCATTCGCTGCCCGAAGTTGAAGAATACTATATGGGCGTCTTCTTTGTCGGTGCCTATCAGGAAACGCTGGGCGATTTGCACAACCTGTTCGGCGACACCAACGTCGTCACCATCGACCTGCGCGAAGACGGCGGGTTCGACCTGCTGCATGAACAAGAGGGCGACACGATCAGCCAGGTCCTGTCTTACGTCGAATTCGACCCACAAGACTGCGTCGCCGCCTTCCGCAAAATGGTGGACGAGGCGATCTCGACCGGTACTCTGCAAGCCAAGGACCGCAAAACCCTGATGAGCGCCTATCGCGACTCCATAAACGGCTACACCTACTACGAATAAGAAGGAGACACACCATGGGCAAAACACTGGTTGTCGGCGCAGGCGGCGTATCCCACGCAGCCGTGCATAAGATGGCGATGAACTCGGACATTTTTACCGAGATCACACTGGCCAGCCGCACGAAGTCAAAATGCGATGCCATCGCAGCAGCCGTTAAAGACCGCGTTGGAGTCGAGGTCAAGACCGCCGAACTGGACGCCTACAAGGTCGAAGACACGGTCAAGCTGATAAAGGAAACCGGGGCCGAGATTCTGGTAAACCTCGCCCTGCCCTATCAGGATCTGGTTTTGATGGACGCGTGCCTTGAGGCCGGCATCCACTACCTCGACACCGCGAACTATGAACCCGAAGACGAGGCCAAGTTCGAATACCACTGGCAATGGGCCTATCAAGAGCGCTTCAAAGCGGCCGGCCTGACCGCCATCCTCGGCTCGGGCTTCGATCCGGGTGTAACCAGCGTGTTTGCCAAATGGCTCAAAAAACATAAGCTGGACACAATCCGCCAGATCGACGTACTGGACGCTAATGGCGGCAGCAACGATCAGGAATTCGCAACCAACTTCAACCCAGAGATTAACCTGCGCGAAGTGCTGGCCGAGGTCCGCCACTGGGAAGGTGGGGAGTGGAAACACTCCCCTGCCATGACCCACAAGGTCGAGTTCGACTTCCCCGCCATTGGCCCCAAGAACATGTACCTGATGTATCACGAGGAACTGGAGTCGCTCAGCACCCACTTCCCCGAGATCGAGCGCGCCCGCTTCTGGATGACCTTCGGTGACGCGTACATCATGCACGCCAAGGTGCTGGAAAATGTCGGCATGACCCGCATCGACCCGGTGATGCATGACGGCAAGGAAATCATCCCGATCCAGTTCCTGAAAACCCTGCTGCCCGATCCCGGCGATCTGGGCGCGGAAACGAGGGGCAAAGCCTGCATTGGTGACATCGCCACGGGTCAGGCCAAGGACGGCTCGGGCGAGAAGACCTTCTACATCTACAACATCTGCGACCACGAAGAATGCTATGCTGAGGTCGGCTCCCAGGCCGTCAGCTACACCACGGGCGTCCCCGCCATGATCGGCGCAGCACAGGTTCTGAAAGGCAATTGGACAGAGCCGGGAGTCTGGAACATGGAACAGCTCGACCCCGATGACTTCATGGACATGCTAAACACCCACGGCCTTCCATGGCAGGTCCACGAACTCGACGGCCCCGTAGAATTCTAGATCCAGAACTTCATCTGGCTATAAGTATCCTGGCCTGGGGGTCCGGGGGCAGCGCCCCCGGCCTCTCTAACAATCGGAGACGCCGAACATGTCCGACATGATGACTACCCAGGCCGGAGACGCCGGTGCCTTCCGCAATTTCGACCTCAGCCGCGTCCCCACACCCTGTTTCGTGGTCGACGAAAAAGCGGTCGAGCGGAACCTGACTATCCTCTCCGAGATCGGCACCCGCTCCGGCGCGCATGTCCTCAGCGCGCTCAAGGCGTTTTCGATGTTCTCCCTGGCCCCATTGGTGCGCCAGCACCTCGGCGGCACCTGCGCCTCTGGCATCTTTGAGGCCCGTCTAGGCCGCGAAGAATACGGCGGCGAAGTCGCAACCTTCTGCGCCGGCTACAAGGATGCGGATATCGATGAAATCCTGTTGCTCTCCGACCACATCATCTTCAACTCACCCGCTCAAAAAGACCGGTTCCTCGCCAAAGCCCAAGCGGCCAATGTGCAGATCGGCCTGCGCATCAACCCGGAACATTCCGAAGGCGAGATTCCCAAATACGACCCCTGCGCGCCCTGTTCACGCCTCGGGACACCCGTCAGCCAATTGACCGAAGACACTCTGTTCGGAGTAGACGGCCTGCACATGCACACGCTCTGCGAACAGGGTTTCGATCCCCTTCAACGCACTTGGGAAGCGGTCGAACCCAAGCTTAAACCTTTCCTCGGCCAGCTCAAATGGCTGAACTTCGGCGGCGGTCACCATATTACCCGCGATGACTACAACCGCGATAGTCTGGTAGAATTCATCAAATCCATCCGCGCGAAATACGATGTCGCCATCTACCTCGAACCTGGCGAGGCCGTTGCGCTGGACGCAGGCATTCTGGTCGGTGAAATCCTTGACCTACCCACCAATGGCATGACCCTCGCCATCACCGATATCTCGGCCACATGCCACATGCCCGACGTGATCGAGGCCCCCTATCGCCCCGCCTTGATGGACGAGGCCGAGGCGGGCCACACCTACCGTCTGGGCGGGCCCTCATGCCTCGCGGGCGATGTGATCGGCGACTACACATGGGATCAGCCGCTGGAGATCGGGCGACGCTTTGCCTTCCTCGATCAGGCACATTACTCGATGGTCAAGACCAACACCTTCAACGGCGTACCTCTGCCAACCATCGCCCTATGGAACAGCGAAACGGACGAACTGAAGATCATCAGACAGTTCGGTTATGACGACTTTAAGGACCGCCTCTCATGAGCATTTTCCTCGACAGTGAACTGACCGCCGCTGAGCGTTCGGAAGATGCCCGTTTCCGCGTGATCCCGGTGCCGCTGGAGCGCACCGTTTCCTACGGTTCAGGCACGGCCAAAGGCCCTGACGCGATCATCGAAGCAAGCAATGAGCTGGAACGCATCACCGGCCATGCCGAACCCTGCGTCGAAGGTATCTGTACCGAAACCCCGCTGAATTGTAACGGCCCATTGCCCGAGGTGATGGAACGCCTCGCCCAACGGACCGAAGCCGCCATTCGCGCGGGCAAAGTGCCGGTGACGCTGGGCGGAGAGCACTCGCTCAGCTACGGCGCGGTGATGGGTGTGGCGCGTGCGCTCAACCAGCCGATCGGCATTGTCCAGATCGACGCCCATGCCGATTTGCGCAACGCGTATCAGGGCGAGAAACACTCCCACGCCTCGGTCATGCACCTGCTGACCGAAGAGGGCGTCCGTCTGGCGCAATTCGGCGTGCGTGCATTCTCAACCGAAGAGGCCCAAAGCCGTCTGAAAAACCATGTCTTCCACTTCGACGCCGAGGAACTGGTCACCGACAACATCCACGCCGTCGACCTGCCCGAAGACTTCCCGGAGCTGGTCTATGTCAGCTTTGACGTGGACGGTCTGGACCCGTCCCAAATGCCCGCCACCGGAACACCGGTGCCGGGCGGGTTGGGATACTATCAGGCGCTACGCCTGGTCGAACACGCCCTGATAGGCCGCAAATGCGTGGGCTTCGATGTGGTCGAACTGGCCCCCAACGGCAATGCCGCCTGGGATTTCACTGCAGCTCAGATCGTCTATCGCCTGATGGCGGCCTGTTAACTCTCTGAGGTTTCGTTCAGCTCCATGTGCCCTTCGCCCTTGTTCAACACGCGGCGTAGCATGGGCTCGAAGAACTCCAGCGGTTTGGTTGGATAGTTCGGGTCGAACGCCTTCTGATCGTATTCATGGCAGAAATAGCGGCAGTCCTCCCAATAGGGGCTGTCGCGATACTTGTCGCGCGCGTTGCGATCTCCGCCAAGATGATGGTTGTAGTAGTAGCCCTGAAACACACAGTGATGCTTGAGAATCCAATGGGTTTTCTCGCTGACATAGGGCTTCATCATCGCCGCTGAAAGCTCACCATGGTTGTATGGCGACAGGATATCGCCCGTGTCATGGATCAGCGCGGCGACCACAAGCTCCTCATCCGCGCCATCTTCATAGGCCCGCGTCGCGGCTTGCAAAGAGTGTTGATAGCGGTTCACAGGATACGGCGTCCACTCCTCATCCAAAGAACGGATCGCGTCCAGAATTCGGTCTGGCAGAGCGGCATTATAGGCCTCTTCATAGTCCATAACGGCGTCCCAGTCGGCTTTTGTGGCCTCTTCAAAACTGGTCCAGGTCGGCTTGTGGCTTTTGTCCAGCATGGCATGTCCTTTGTCCTGATCGGGAACAGGATATCTCGACTTATCTACTCTAAAAAATGAATTGATTTTATCATAATGATCAAAAAATACTGTCGCCATGCAGATCAAAGCCTTTGAAACTTTTCTATGCGTTGCTGAGACCGGAGGGTTTCACGCAGCAGCGCGCAAACTCAATGTGACCCAAACGGCTGTCAGCGCGCGCATAAGGCAGATCGAGGACGCCACCGGAAAGCCCCTTTTCACTCGCGGGGCCGGAGGCACGGCACTTACGGATTTCGGGCGCCAATTTCGCCCTTACGCAGAGCAGATGCTCTCACTCTGGTCTTTTGCTTCGACTGATTTGCCCACACAAAACCAGAATCGTCCGGCACTCAGGCTGGGGGCGCAGCTCAGTGTTTGGGATCCCTTGCTGGTCGATCTTGCCATACGTTTTGAACAACATCTTGGCCAATTGCTGCTGACGCTGAACTACGATCATGATCTGGATATGGTGGATGCGGTCGCAACACATGTGTTGGACGCCGCGCTGACCCACGAAAAGCCCTCAGACAGGCGGGTGATGTTTGAAACCCTGCCACCAGAGCGATTGGTTCTGGTCGAAACCGCGGAGGCTTTGGTCGACAACTCGGTATTCGTCAATCTCGAACTTGGCGCCGCTTATCAGGACCATGTACGGACTACGGCCCGCAAGGCAGAGGGGCAGACGGTCTTTCTGGGCAATTGCATGATGGCCCTGCGCTATGTCCTCAAACGAGGGGGGCGTGGGTTTTTTCCCGCCTATTTGGCCGCAGAGCATATTCGCTCTGGCGCGCTGGTGCAGGTTGAGTCGAGTCCAGACCTAATGTTGCCGCTCTATCTCGTAACCCGCCCCGACAGCTCTGCGTTCGAGGATATCCTAGACTGCCTGCAGGGTTTGCGAGACCCTGCCTAGACAGCGACCTCGGCCCTGGAACGGCGCCAGATTGGGCGTCCCGCAACCGCCAAGAACAGGCACGAGATCAGGATACCAATGACCGCCGGTGCATAGAGAACGATCCAAAGACCCGGCTCATCTATCACGACCGGAGAAACAAACCCCCGAACGCCTTCCAGCAGAACCAGAATGGTAAACGCCCCCAGAATCTGCGGCCATAACCCGAACCGCGAGAAACTGCCCAGCATCAGGGTGGCATATCCGACCAGCCCAACTGCCACGCAAATCGCGATCCACGAGAATCGCTGGTGCAACTCGTCCGTCAGTTCACCCAGGCTGAACCCTTCGGCGCTGGCGATAGCCTCGCGGTTTCGAATCAATTCCATCGTAGGGATTGCTTCAAGGCTGCGGGTACTCATACCGCCGGTACTGGTCAGCGCCGAGATATCGTATGAGGCGTCCTGAAACAGGGTCGATGACAGGGTGCGCCCGTCTTTGTCCAGACGCAGCGCCACCCCATCCAGCATGACAAGGTTGATGCCCGCCGCATTGTTCACCAGATACGCCGTTGAACTTGAATAGCTGACAGAATTAGCTGGGTCTCGCCGGTCTGAGACAAAGACCTCGTGCAAAGTCCCGTCCAGATCAATCCGACCGATATAGACCGTGACACCGTCGGCGGGATGCAGAAACTCACCTTCGTTCAGCAATTGGGCGGTGACATCACCCGCAACCTCGGCCTGTCGGATCTCGAGCTGCTCGACCGAGGCAGGGCGCAGGAAAACGCTGATCGCCGCCATCATCATCCCTGTGACAAGACCGAACAGCACCACAGCCCGTGCGAGGCGCCAAGGGCTAGAGCCGGTCGCCAGCATGACCGTCATCTCACTTTCCCGGCTGAGGCGGTTCGTGGCGTAAACGGCCGCAGCAAACACGGCCATCGGCATCACTGTCCGGATCAGGGTCGGCAGCGTCAGAGCGGTGAACTCGAGGAACACAATCGCCGACTGGCCGCCACTGATCACCCGATCAAACAGGCTGACAGACCGCGTGATCCAGAAAACACCGACCAGAACCAGAGTGAAAAAGCCGAACAGCACCAGCAACTGCCGCAGGAAATAACCATCGAAACGCGACATGTACCCTCATTTCTGGTGTCTGCGATTTGCGGGGACTTTAGGCTATCCCGCAGGCAGAGGAAAGACGGTCGCCGCCCTGCTTTGAGATCGGGTGGGGTTTCAGATGGCCAGAAGATCGACCTGATGTTTGATCTGCGCGAACGCTTCACGTGACACGGGATGAAAGCCCCCAGCATGACGATAAACGCTCTGGTAGTTGTCAAATAGCAGGTCACACAGCTCTTGCTGGGTGCTGTGCTGTCCGTCCGGGGTGAATTCCAAAAATATCGGTAGCCTGTAATCTGCAATGAGTTGCTTCATCCCCTTCAGGGCGGATAGCTCATGGCCCTCAACATCCATCCAGACCAGCCCAATTTGATCAGCCTGAAGGGTGCCTGACTGCACCAGGTCGTCAATCCGAACGATCTCGACTGAAAAACTCTCTCGGGTCTTGCCGCTTTTTCGCCTGGCGCCCAGACGCGAGCCGCCCCGGTTGAACAGATTACGGGTAAATTCAGCCGTTCCATTCGTGTCCGAAGCTGCGACACCCAAGATCGTCACTTTTTCTGTCAGCCCGTCCAACGCAAGATTGTGACGCAACAGGTTCATGTTGTCCGGGTCCGGCTCGATCGACACCACGGCGTCACACTGCAGGTCTAGGAAGAAATAGACGGTTTGGGTGCCAATATTGGCTCCAACTTCCAGAACAGACATTCCGGGTTTAAAGGCATTGTTCTGTTCAAGAAACGCCCGCAGATTCGTGACCGAGCCGCGGGCGAATTCACCGTTCTGGCAAAGGGAACGTCCGATTGCATCCGTTGGAAAGAAGGCAAAAGCATGATCGCCCAAGTCCCTAAACAACAAAATATCCTGATCAAGCAGCTGATTCATGACCGCGCGCAGGGTTTTGCCGTTGCCAAGAACACGTGAGGCAATCTTTTCGGCAATCAGGCTTCGCAATCCCATTCAACACCCTTGAATGCAAATCAAATATTGCCTTTAGTGCATATCTCTGCGTTCGCCGTTCAGCAACGCAGGCATCGATTTGATACAAAACATGGTGCATTTGCGCCCTATCGGGCTAGGCAGCTTCACAGCACGCTTACATTCGGCACGTGTCAGAGCCTTCATCGTGTGTTTGCGGCTGTTTCATTTCCAACAATGTCGTTTGAAACAGGCTCCGGAACTCGGCTTCTTTCACGGTGGGTTCGCTTGTTTCTTCATCCGCGGCGCGAAGCTCTTCGGGCCGAGGCCGCGTCTGCCGTGCTGCTTGCCAACGGTGGTCGCGAAAGATCGACAAAAAGCTCTGTATCAAATTCCTTCCCTCCCAACGAACTTTGCAAACCTTGTCACTGCGGGGCCGATCCGAACCTCAGTGGTTGGCCGAGGCTCAAGGATCACAGTCCGTGAGTGGCACCCCGCAGCGACGAGGTGCATTTAGGGATTTCATTTTGAGACGTAAGGGGGAAGAAAACGCCGGTTTTCGTCACTTTTGTGCATGCAAAACAAAAAATCGAGCAACAGCTTACGTTTACGTCAACTACGCCGACGCGGAAGAAATTTCGGGACGCTACGTCAAATCCTGACCCACTGCACCATATAGTCGCCGCTATAACGGCGCCTGAGGAACTTCGAATGGAAATTCGCGCGGCAAGTCTGGGATTCGACGTAGCCGCGAAAGCAAACGTTCAAGTTTTAGGAAGTCTTTTAATGGCAGGGGCAGCAGGGTTCGAACCCGCGACCTACGGTTTTGGAGACCGTCGCTCTACCAACTGAGCTATACCCCTAGGCTGAGCCTCAGATATGCCAGCCGCGCGGCGGACTCAAGAGGCTTTTTCAGTTTCTCGACCACTTCTCGACAAGACAAACAAGTTGCACGCGGCGTTGAGTTCTATAAGACACGTTTTGGTCAGTATGAGGGACCCATCCGTGAGTATCCGCAAAAAGATCGCCGACAGCGAAGCCGTGTTAAACTGGGCGGCGCGCCGTATTGCGAGCTATATTCGGATGGTCAACCGCAACACCAAATGGCAGCGCATCGGCTATGAAGAACTGGACCAGCTTGCCGAACAAGGTGAACCGGTCATCGTTGTTCTGTGGCATCAGCGGCTGGCGCAGTCACCCTATTTCTTCCCGCTGGACAAGGCACAGATCTGCTCGATCACGTCCTCGGCGCGGGCAGGCAGCATGGTGGGTCGCGTGCAAAAGCTGTTCGGCATGGACACGATCGCCATGGCCAGCAAACACAAAAGCAACGTCGCCGTGTCGCGTGAAGTTCTGGGCAAAATGAAGCAGGGGATATCCATTGGTATTGCCGCCGACGGACCCCGCGGACCGGAACGGGTGCTGTCGACTGTGCCTCTGGTCTGGGCGCGCACATCCGGCAAACGGGTGTTCGGAATTACCTTTTCGACCCGTCATGGCAGAGAGGCCGGTACATGGGACCGCTTGTTGATGCCCCGCCCCTGGCGCAACGAAGGTGTACTTTTATGCCGCGAATGGACCGAGACTGTCCCACGCAAAGCCAGTGAAGAGCAGATCGAAACCCTGCGCCAAAACCTTGAGCAGCACATGAACGACATCACGGCCGAGGCCGACCGGATGGTCGGGCGCGAACCGTGGTCGCCTAAACCTTAACCGCCGCGCAGCCTCTGCATTAGATAGATTTCGCTACCTTCCGGGATTGGTTCCGTCAGGCCCGTTGCAATCACGCGCCCGTCGATCGCGATTGAGACGCCCGCATCAATAGGGGCCTGCAATTGCGGATGCGCGCGCACCAGGGCACGCAGCAACTCTCCGGTTGTTTTAGCCTCGACCTCGACGACGGCCAAGCCCCCGGTCAAAGACCGGAGGCCGGACCAGAGGTGAACCTCAACCATTGCCTTTGAGCGCGGCCAGAATGCGCGGAGGCGACATCGGCAGTTGCTTCATCCGCACACCCGCCGCGTTGGAAACCGCGTTGGCGATGGCGGCAAGAGGCGGCACGATGCCGGTCTCGCCCACACCGCGCACCCCAAACGGGTGGCCGGGGTTGGGTACTTCGACAATCACCGTGTCGATCATTGGCAGGTCACTGGCAACGGGAATCCGGTAGTCGAGGAAGATCGAGTTCTGCAACCGCCCGTCCTCGCCGTAGATATATTCCTCGTTCAGCGCCCAGCCGATGCCTTGCGCAGCACCGCCCTGGAACTGGCCTTCCACGTAGGTCGGGTGGATCGCCTTGCCGGCGTCCTGAATGACCGTGTAGCGAGTCACGCTGGTCTTGCCGGTTTCCGGGTCGACCTCGGCATCGACGATATGGGTGCCAAAGGATACGCCTGCGCCTTCCGGAGTTGCCTCGAAATGGCCCGAGATCGGGCCACCGGTGCGCCCCATATCTGCCGTGATGTCGGACAGCGCCAGTGGGTCGAAGTCGCCTGCGTTGGGGCCTGAGGGCACCGCGCAGCCGTCCTCCCACTTCACCGCCTCAACCGGGATACCCCACTTGGCTGCTGCGCGTTCGCACAGTTTCTCAACCGCGTGTTTGGCCGCCTTGATGGTCGCCAGACCCGACGCGTAGGTCACGCGCGAGCCGTGTGAGACGTCGTTATAGCCCAGCGTTGCGGTATCCGCGATGGTAACGCGGATGTTCTCGTATGGGATGCCCAGAACCTCGGCCGCCATCAGCGCCATCGACGCGCGAGAGCCGCCGATATCCGGCGTTCCCACCATCAGCTGGGCCGAGCCGTCCTCCGACAGGGCCAGGGATACTGAAGTCTCACCGCCGTGGTTAAACCAGAAGCCACAGGAAATCCCGCGACCCTGCCCTGGCTTCAGCGGTGCCGAATAGTGCGGGTGTGCCTTGGCAGCCTCCAGCGTTTCGACCAGACCAATGCGTTCGTAGGTCGGGCCATAGCTGGCCTTGGTCCCTGCATGAGCGGCGTTCTTCAGGCGCACATCAACGGGGTCGAGGCCCAGCTTGTTACACAGCTCATCAATCACGGACTCAACCGCAAAGGCACCCATGGGTGCGCCCGGCGCGCGGTAAGCGGCCTGTTTCGGACGGTTCGACATCACGTCATAGCCGATCTGCTTGACGTTGGTCAGGTTGTACGGCGCGAAGGCGCACATGGCGGTCATGTCACCCGGCGCACCGGGGAACGCCCCGCCCTGCAAACGGAATACGCCCTGCGCTGCTGAGATGGTCCCGTCCTTTTTCATGCCGATCTTGACGTCCATCGACGCTGAGGCCGTCGGCCCCGTCGCCCTGAACACCTCGGACCGGGTCATAACGATCTTGACCGGACGGTTGGCTTTGCGGCTCAGCGCCAATGCAACGGGTTCGATGAAGACAGTGGTCTTGCCGCCGAAGCCGCCGCCAATCTCGGACGCGGTGACGCGAAGTTGCGAGGTCTCAATGCCAAGCAGCGCGGCGCAGGTCTTTTGCGCGATCCAGTGGCCTTGCGTGGTGCACCACAGCTCACCCTTGCCGTCATTGCCCAGCATGCCCAGACAGGCGTGCGGTTCGATATAGCCCTGATGGGTCGCCTCAGTAACAAAGCTGTCTTCGATGACCAGATCCGCTTCGGCAAACCCGGCCTCGACATCTCCGTGACCGCTTTCGTGGTAACGAACGACGTTCGGGTGCAGACCTTCGGGCACCGAATAGTCCGCCGCGCCTTCCCGAATGACCGGCGCATCCGAAGCCATGGCCTTGTCCACATCTGTGACGTGCGGCAGAACTTCGTATTCGACCTCGATCAGTTTGAGCGCATCCCGCGCTGCTAGGGCCGACGTGGCTGCAACCGCAGCGACAGCGTGACCATCATAGAGCGCCTTCTCGCCCGCCATGACGTTTTCCAGCACGTTCCAGAACTCACCCTCAAGACCGGGTTTGAACGGGACATCGGCAAAATCCGCGCGGGTGACGACAGCTTTGACGTCCTTATGCGCCTCGGCTTTCGAGGTGTCGATCTTCACGATCCGCGCGTGGGCATGGGGTGAGCGCAGAACCGCTCCGTGCAACATGCCGGGCGCATAGGCATCAGCCCCGAATTTGGCGCGGCCCGTGACCTTGTCTAACCCATCCGGGCGATCCGGCCGCGTGCCAACGAAAGTGAATACAGATTTGCGATCGTCGAGTGCCATTACGAAGCCTCCCGCAGCTCTTCCGCCGTTTCCATCACGGCGCGAATGATCTTGTCATAGCCGGTGCAGCGGCAGAGATTGCCTGCCAGCCAGTACCGGGTTTCCTCTTCGGTCGGGTTGGGGTTCTTTTCCAGCAGCGACTTGGCCGCCACCAGAATGCCCGGCGTGCATATGCCGCACTGAAGCGCCGCGTGTTCGATGAACTTCTTCTGCAGCGGGTGCAGAACGTCACCATCGGCGATGCCTTCTACGGTTTCAATGGCCTTGCCCTCGGCCTCAACACCCAGCATCAGGCAGGAACAGACCAGACGGCCATCGACAGTGACGGAACATGCGCCGCAATCGCCGGTGCCGCAACCTTCTTTCGCGCCGGTCAGGTTCAGCTTGTCGCGCAGACAGTCCAACAGCGTTTCGCGCGGGTCGCAGAGGTATTCGACGGTGTCCCCGTTCACGGTGGTGGATACGTGGAGCTTGCTCATGCGTTTTCTCCCTTCGCGCGGGCATAGGCGATCTTCGCGGCGCGTTTGGCGAGCACGCCCGCGACCTCGGTGCGGAATTCGATTGTACCGCGTTTGTCGTCAATCGGGTTGCAGGCGGCCGAAGCGGCCGCGGCCAACGCGTCGAGGGCGGTGTCGTCCAGTGTGCTGCCGACGATGGCTTTCGCACAGTCTTCAACCAGCAAAACGGTCGGAGCGACAGCGCCCAAGGAAACCCGCGCCTCGGTGATCACGTCGCCGTCCAGACGCAGGCTTACACCCACGCCGACCACGGCGATGTCCATTTCGGTGCGCGGAATGAAGCGCAGATAGGCGTCGCCAGCGTTGTCGCCACGTGCTGGGATATTGATGGCCGAGATCACTTCACCCTTCGCCAGCGAGGTCTTGCCCGGTCCGGTGGGGATGTCCTCAACAGCAACTTCGCGCGCGCCATCCGGGCCGGTCACGGTGACCGTCACGCCCGCCGCAACCATCGCAGGCACCGAATCCGCCGCCGGAGACCCGTTGCACAGGTTGCCCGTCAACGTCGCGCGGCCCTGCACCTGAGTCGATCCGATCAGATCCATCGCCTCGACCACACCGGGCCAGTCGCGGCCCAGCTCGGGATGCTCGCTCATTTCTGCGCCGGTGACAGCGACGCCAAGCGTCCAGCTGCCATCGGCGTTTTTCGTGATCTGATCCACACCGTTGATTTTCTTGATGTCGATCAACGTATCGGGCGTCACCAATTCCGAGCGCAGCTGCACCAACACATCGGTGCCGCCTGCCAGAAACCGTGTCGTACCCGTCGCGTTTGCAGCCAGAGCCGACGCCTCGGCAAAGCTGGCGGGGCTGTGATAATCCATGAAAATACCTCGCACCTGTCAATCAGGATTCACTGGGTTCTGGGGGAAGGTAATGCAGTGCCTCAGCGGCGTCCATGGCCGGAGCGACCAATTTTTCCACAACTTCATGTCGTTTTTCGACCTTGGGTCAGAGGTCGATCTCGATCACGCCATCCGGTTGCGCGGCGCGGCTTTGGCACAATATGATTGCGCTCTCGCGTTGTTTGTTGGACAGGACAAAATCGCGATGTTCGATTTCGCCCGAAACAACACCGCATTTGCACACGCCGCAGATGCCATCGGCGCATTTCACATCCACGTGAATACCTGCCTCGTTCAGCACCTGCGCGGCGTCCTTGTCTTCCGGCACGGTCAGTGCCTGGCCTGATTTCGCTAGCTTCAAGGTGAACGGAAAGTTTTCGTACTCCGGTTGCTCGGGGACCGAGAAATACTCCAGATGCCGCGCTTCGTCCGGGAAGCCCTGCCGCTCCGCCGCTTGCATGACACGGTCCATGAAGCGATCGGGTCCGCAGGCATAGACGTGCCAGCCGTCCTGATAGCCTGTGAGGATCGCATTTAGATCGGCCCGCGTGCCTTCATCCGAAAAATGGTAATGCGCTTTTTCTGCCCACGGCGTCGCGGCCAGATCTTTCAGATACCCGGCTCCGGCGCGCGTACTGGCCGAGTAGTGCAGCTCGAACGGTTTGCCCAGCGCGTGCAAACGATGGGCGAAGGCGATCATCGGGGTGATGCCTATTCCGCCCCCCATCAGGAAAGTTTTGGTCGCGGTCTCATTCAGCTCGAAGTGATTGATCGGTTTCGAGATGAAAACCTTGCGGCCTTCGTTGAAGATGCGATGCAGTAGGGCGGAACCACCGCGCCCCTCATCCTCGCGCAAGACACCGATCTGATAGCTCGCCCGATCCGAGGGGTCACCGGACATAGAATACTGGCGCAAAAACCCGGGCGCGACCAAAACGTCCAGATGCGCGCCCGCTGTCCATTCGGGTAAAGGAGAGCCGTCCAGCGTCGAGAATTCGTACTTGGTCACATCGGCCGTCATCTTGTCGACCTTGGTCAATTCGACCCGCATGACGGGCGCATCGCCGGCGATCTCGTAGCGATGGACAACCGACATATCGCCAGCCGCCTTGCGTGCCTTGTATTCCTCGGCGCTGACCATCGCCTCATATGCTGCAATCCCCGCCTCGCGGTCCATGGCAAAGGGATAGGGCCACGGATGTGGGGCCAGATAGGCGGGATAAACGGCCAGTGTCTGATCTTCGTATTTCAGATCCAGATCAGGCTGCAGGTCGCGCCTGTTCAGCGGATGCACCGAGGGGCGATAGGCTCCATCCGACTGCAGCTCGATATCCCACCACCATTTTTTAACGTCATTCAGGCCACCATTGCCCACCGCGTCATCCAGTTTCGCCAATGCCGGGGCGGCCTGAGGGATATTCATCGCGGCCCAACGGAAGGGGCGTTCTTTGAAAATCCCCTCAAGGTTCCACGGGCAGGTCTTCATGCAGCGCCCGCACATCGACCCTCCGGGCGTTGTCACGCGATAGGTGGCGCATTTCTGGCTGTCGGATTTCCAGATTTCATAGCCGTTGAACATCAGCTTTGGCCCTGCGGTGATCGCCCCCGAAGGGCATTCGCGGGCACATTTGTTGCAGCTTTCGCAGAAACTCTGCAGGCCGAAGTCGATCGGCTTATCATGGGTTATCGGCATATCAGACGTCACCGCCCCGGATTTCAGACGTGGGCCGAGATAGGGGTTCAGGATGACCTCACCGATCCGGCTGACCTCGCCCAGCCCCGACAACAGCAAAAGCGGTGGCTGCAGCACCTCACCATCCATCACCGTATGGGCCTTGGCTTTGTAGCCGAGGTTGCGGATCTGCTGCGCGATTACGCCACCCAACAGTGAAAACCGCAGATAGGCGCGCATGGATTGTGCAACGCTGATCCAGTCATCACCGCTTGCGCCCTCCATCGTCTCATAGCCCTGGTCGACGATCATGCTGATGGCCTGATCATGCGGCGGCGTGATCTCTTCCCCAGTCGCATCGTGGGAATACCACGCCCAGTCCGGGCAACGGCTGAGGCCGACCGCATCGACCCCAAGGAAGTAACTGGCGGCCTTGATATTGGCGGCATTGCGCTCGGCATCGGTCGGCGGCGAGACCTTTGCGCTTTCGCCATCCTGCAACAGAACAAACGCGCCCAGCGCCCGGCGCTGCGCGAAGCTGGGGGCCGATTTGCGCACATAATATCCGCCCTTGGCCGCGTCCTGCAGGTGTTTGCCCATATCGCCGAACTGCGCCCGCGCGAACATGTCAGCGCGCTTGGGGACGCGCGCAACGTTGGCCTCATCAATATAAGTGGTGGGTGTCTCGACGCGCTTGAGCCGCTCAAACGGGTGCGCCCCATCCATATAGCGGCGTTTGGAATAGGCGTCGCGGTTCAGAGCGTTCTTAGCGAACCCGGTACCTAGCCACCACGCAGGGCCTTGGGTCCGGAACCACGGTTGTTGCGCCATCGGTTGAAGCGGCCGATCGTGGGCAATCTCCATCTCGGTCGTGACAGCGGCCAGACCAAATCGGCGTCCCAGCCAAGGGGCAACAAGCGTGCCCTCTTCGACCGAGGCCAAACCCGCCGCGACTGCCAGCTTGCCCAGATCCACTTCGGTCGACATGGCCGTGTGCGCCCGCGCATCGAATCCCAGCAGCCGGATGTAGTTGGCGATCACGACAGCATTCTCGGTCGCCAGCAGACAGGCCCGGTGGTCCTGCGCATCCATGATCCACTCGGACCCCGGCTCGTCCGGGTTCGGATCGCGGTTATGTTCATACAGGAACACCAGAACATGACGATGCGAGGCCATCGGACGCGGCGCGGCCTCCATGCTTTCCTTGAGGTCGGCCATGATAACGTCGATCCCCGAGGCCAGCGTTTTGGTCTGTCGGGTTTTCAGCGCATGGGCCAGACGGTCGATATCGGGGTTGCGCCGTGGCTGGTCCAACAGCGCCTCGGGCGGAAGAGGCCCGCAGCCCATCATCGAGGCATCGTTGAAATAGCCAAACGCCTTGAGGTGATCTGCCCGCGCCTGCGGGTCCTGCGGGATGTCCGAGGCGACGGGGTTCACCAGCCCATCCCGGATCGTGTCCAGCATGGCCTGAAACTCGCCCATTGCATTCACGATGCTCTCGGGCCGGTCAGGCCGATGAAAGCTAAGCTCGGGCATCGGGGGCAGTTGGGACAGGTCGGGCATCGCCTGCTGACGCGCCAGACGCTCCAACGGGTACGACCCCATATGAACCGGTCGGTTCTTGTCCGAGAAAAAGCGAAGTCCCATATGCGTGCCCCTTGTTTGCGCCTGAATTAGCGCCCTCTCGACAGCAAAACCATTCATACTTAATCATAGATTGTATGAGCAAAATCGATTTCACTGATCTGGACGGCAAGGTCCTGCGCATCTTTCTGACGATACTTGAGGAAAGCTCGGTCTCGAAAGCGGCGGATCGGCTGGGGGTCACACAGTCGGCCATCAGCCACACATTGGCCAAGCTAAGGCAGGTGCTGGGCGATCCGCTATTCGTACGATCCGGCCAGGGCCTGACAGCGACCGAGCGTGCTCTGGCCCTGCAAGAGCCGGTCCGCAGCGTTCTGGACGGCATGCGCGCCCTGACGGATGAACGCCCCTTCGATCCCCTGTCAGAGCAGATGGAAATCCGCATCGCCACCAACGATATGCCGCGAGAGCTGATCTTTCCCGACCTTCTGCGCGTAACCCGTGCCGAGGGGATCAGGCTGCAATTGGAGTTCATCTCATCCGGCGTACCGGGGCCGGACCTGCTGCGCAGCGACCGGTGCCAATTGATGCTGACGCCGCTGCCTCCGGACGGGCCGGACATCCTTCAGAAACGGCTAATCTCAAGCCCTTTGATGGTGTTTTACGACAGCAGCCAACGCACCGCGCCCGAGACGTGGGAGGCCTACTGTCAGAGCGAACATGTCGAAGTTCGCTTTCCCGACGGCCGGAATGCGCGCGCTGTGATGCGCGGCGTGGATCAAAGCCAGATCCGCCCGCCAACCGTCGTACTGCCGCATTTCAACGCCATCCCGTCTTTCATCGCGGGCAGCTCCCTGATTTCCACCGACACGGCGCTGATGAAAAACGGACCACTTGCCGCGCTGGATTGGGCGCCCTTGCCGTTCGACTGCGAGCCGGTCTCGATCTACATGGTCTGGCACCAGCGCTCGGCCAATGACCCGGCCCATCGCTGGCTGCGCAATCGGATCGAAACCATCGCCAACGCTATTCAGGCCAAAACCTGAAGCAGTGCCTAGCCCGTCGCCAGAGCCCTTTGATCCTCACGCCCCATGGCCACCAGAATAGGTGAGTCCTCTTGTCGCGCGATGAATGAGGCCTTGTCAGCCATGCCGCTCCACTCCGCCGTGGTCAGAGACTGCGCCACCGCACCGCCCAGTGTCGCCCCCGGCCCCGTCACGATGAACAGGTCGGGTGCGAACTCTCGCGCGGCGGTTTGAATGGCGTGGGTGAAATCGTAGGGCTCTGTCACCTGATGGCCCAGCGTATAGTCCCATAGCGCCTCGGTATCGGTGGCGCCCGGCCACCAGATCTTGCCACGCCCGTCGATCATCGGGTGACGGGGTTGGCCAAACAGATTGGCCTTCAGCCGCGTCCGACCTTCAGCGGCAATCGGGGCCTGCAGAGAGGTGTGGAACGCCGCATGGTTCGGCAGCCGCATGGGAAAGCGGTCCTGAACGGTGGGATGAGACGCCTCAAATGCGGCCAGACCGGCCTCATTCCCGGCCAGCACCAGCATACCGCCCAGCTCAATCGACAGCGCCAGATCCTGCCCCTCGACCGCGTTGATGTCAAAGACGTCATGCAACAACGCCTGTTTCTGGTTCGCGCTGTCGATCCAGCTGTCATCGGTGAAGGGATAAACCAACTGTCCCCCGATCAGATGTTCCTGCATCAGAGTGCCCATGGTGTTCACCACGCGGAACCCGTTCTCAGCGCTCAGTGCACCAGCGGCGGCTAGTGCGATATACCAACCCATCGAGTTGCCCGTCACGGCCACCACCTCGATATCATCCGCCAGCGACTGCGCATCCGCCAGCGCGGCGGCATAGATCAGGGGTGAGGCCACATCGCCGCGCGAATAGGTACTGACCGCAAAGCGCGCGGCCCCGTCTAGCGCTATTACCCCCTCTTGCCCGGCCTCGGCGCGCAGGGCATCAAAGCGCTGTAACATCGGCATCTTGTCCGCGTGGTGACGGTGCAGATAGCCCAGCTCGGGCTTGTTGTAGGTGCCCCGACCGGGGCAGATCACGACAGCTGTTCGGGTCATTTCCGCACTCCGGTCAGGGTCAGGGCCGCAGCGACGATACCGTCCTTGGACGGCAGGGGTGCGGCATAGGCCGGGCCAGTCGCGATAAAGCAATCCTCAGCCACAACGCGGGCGACCCGCGTCTGGGCGCTTTCTTCGCGGAAGAGGGTCATCAGCCCCTCGGACTGGCTGCCTGTGCGGCGACATTCATCCACGATCAGAACTTTCTTGCAGTCTTTGGTCGCGTTCAGCAGCGCCTCGGCCGGTAGTGGGGCCAACCAGCGCAGATCGACGATACGAGCGTTCACCCCGGCCGCCTGCAACTCAGGCAACGCCTGACGCGACAGGTAGTGGCCGTTGCCGTAGGTCACGATGGCCAGATCGGTGCCGTCGCCATGCACCCCAATCTCGCCCAACGCAATCCGGCGGTCGGGCGAGGGGTAGGTTGTCATCCAACCCCCGTCCTGTGCCACATTCAGATCCCGTGTGGGATAGAGCGCGATCGGCTCAATAAACACAACAACCCGCTGCTCTTCCCGTGCCAGCCGCACGCATTCGCGCAGCATCTGTGCCGCGTCTTCCCCGGTCGAGGGGCAGGCAATGATCACACCCGGAATGTCGCGCAAAACGGCCAGAGAGTTGTCGTTGTGGAAATGCCCTCCAAAGCCTTTCTGATACCCCAGCCCGGCAATTCGCAGAACCATCGGGTTAGTGAATTGCCCATTCGAGAAGAAGGGCAATGTGGCAGCCTCACCGCGGATCTGATCCTCGGCGTTGTGCAGATAGGCGAGGAACTGGATTTCGGGGATAGGCACAAACCCGTTGTGGCCCATGCCGATGGCGAGGCCGAGGATGGATTGTTCGTCCAACAGAGTGTCGATCACGCGGTCCTGTCCGAACCGCTGCTGCAGTTTCTGCGTCACGCCATAAACGCCACCTTTGCGGCCCACATCCTCGCCCATGCAGACGATCTCGCCATGTTCCAGCATCAGATCGGTCAGCGCCCAGTTGATCAGGCGGCTCATGGGCTGCGGGTCGGACATCGCGCGCATGTCGCCCCCAAACGCCTTTGCCCGCGCATCCGCGCTGGGGCCGTTCGTCGGCTTGCAGGCGCGTTTGGGCGGGATCAGGCTGGCCATGACATCCTGCGCGGTCGACAAATGCGGGCGCGTGGCAGCCTCGGCAGCAACACGATCCGTACGGGCGCAGCTGTCCTGGTAGATTTTCAACGCCTCATCCGGAGCCAATGCCCCCGCGTGATCCAACAGGCGAACGGAATGGAGAAGCGGATCGTTTGCCTCATCCGCCTCAACCTCGGCCTTGCTGAGATATGTGGTCGGCACATCCGCCCCCGCATGGCCATAGAGGCGTACGGTCCGCAGGTGCAGGAAGGCGGGCTTGCGGCGCGTGCGGACATAATGCGCGGCTTCCTGAGCCACGGCGTAGGTCTCATAGATGTCCAACCCATTGGCCTGAAAATACTTGATGCCTGGACGATGCGCCATCGACGCCGCGATCCAGCCTTTGGGTGTCTTCACCGATATCCCGATACCGTTGTCTTCGCATACGAACAGCAAGGGCAGCGGCGTGGATTGGACACTTGTCCAACCCGCCGTGTTGATCGCCCCTTGCGCGGTCGAATGGTTGGCCGAGGCGTCTCCGAAAGAACACATGGCGATGCCATCTTCGGGCAGCACCCGATGCTCGGGGTCATGCCGCCGGGCGGCCCCCAACGCATAGGCCGCGCCGACAGCCTTGGGCAGGTGGCTGGCAATGGTCGAGGTCTGAGGCGGGATCATCAGAGCCTTCGAGCCAAGCACCTTATGACGCCCGCCCGAGGTCGGGTCCTCTTTCGAACACGCAAAGCTCAGCAGCATATCCCAGGCGATCTGTTGGCCCGGGACCTGCTCGGCCCGGGCAATCTGGAACGCCGCATCGCGGTAGTGCAGAAAGGCGATATCTGTTGGGCGCAAAGCGTGGGCCACGGCAGCCATGCCCTCATGACCCGATGAGCCGATGGTATAGAACCCCTGCCCCGCCTTCTGCATCGCCCGGCTGGTGCGATCCAGCGTCCGGCTGAGGACCTGCGAGCGGTAAAGTGACACCGCATCTTCATGGCTCAACCCGCCAACCGGGGGCGCACCTTCGGGAAAATCCCGGTTTGCCACGCGGGACAGGAAATTCTCATGGACGATCTGCGCGCGATCCATAGCTCGGCCTTCTCAAATGTTGCGGGGCTGTCCGCGGGTCTTGTTTTCGAACGGCGCGGGCGCGCACGTTGCAGGGCACTATATCCGGCTGGTGCCCGCAAAAAGCCAGTGATAATCAAACCCAAAGGTATGAGGAAATGTAATATGATCGCGCCCCGCCGCTTTCTTCCGTCGATTTCATCCCTGCTCGCGCTTGAGGCTGTGGACAGGTTGGGCAGCGCCTCGGCTGCGGCCGAGGAGCTATCGCTGACCCAAAGCGCCATCAGCCGCCAGCTGAAAACGATGGAGGAACAGCTGGGCATCGAACTGATCCAACGCACCCAGATGCGGCTGCACCTGACCCCGGCCGCGCAGGAGTATGTCCAGACGGCCCGCACAGCCCTGCATCAACTGGCGCAGGCCTCGCTGAAACTGAAGGCCAACCCAACCGGCGGCTCCCTTAACCTTTCCATTCTGCCGGCATTCGGGATGCATTGGTTGGCCCCGCGCCTTCAGGACTTCGCCCGCAATCATCCCGAGGTGACGGTTAACCTGAATACAAGGCTGCGACCCTTCGATTTCGAGACCGAAACCTTCGACGCGGGTTTTCACTTTGGTCGCCAGAACTGGAGCGGCGTGAACTACCTAAAGATCATGACAGAGTATGTCGTACCCGTCTGCGCACCTGACCTTCTGCCCGACCAGAGTGATCAAATGGACTGGCTGGAGCAGGCACCCCTTTTGCACATGGAAACGCGCCCCGACGGATGGGAGCGCTGGTTTACCGCTCAGGGCCATCCGGTTAGCGGGTCGCGTGGTATGCTGTTCGATCAGTTTTCAACGATGATACAGGCCACGATCCATGGGTTGGGCGTTGGCTTGTTCCCCAGCTATTTGGTCGAAGAACATCTTAAAACCGGCCGCCTCGCCTTGGCGTGGGATGGGCCAGCAGTCAGCTTGGGCGCGTACTATCTTGTATGGCCTAAGAACAGGATTGAGTCTGAACCGTTGAAGTCATTTCGAGCATGGCTCGAACGGCAGCTGGACTCGGAAATCACATAGAGATCCGAACAACCCGCCAACCGAAAAACTGCACGGCCTAAGGTCTTGCGTCCTGCGGAGGGCAGGGGGCCGGGCAGGCGCGGGCTGCACCCGCGCCTGCCCGGCCCAACGGGAGGAGATGTTCTGAAAGGAACTTCGACGACGGGCGGGAAGACCTCAGACGTCTATTGAACGAGCTATGAGTTCCTTCATGACCTCATTGGTGCCGCCATAGATCATCTGCACGCGCGCATCGGCGTAAAGGCGGGCGATCGGGTATTCCATCATGAAGCCATAGCCGCCAAAAAGCTGCAGGCATTCATGCATGATCTCGTTCTGGACCTCAGAGCCCCAGTATTTGACCATCGACGCGGTGGCGGCATCCAACTCACCCGCCTCCAGCTTGCCAATGCAATCGTTGACGAAACTACGCAGCACTTCCGCCTTGGTTTTGCACTCGGCCAGTTTGAACCGCGTGTTCTGGAAATCCATGACGCGCTGTCCAAAGGCCTTGCGCTCCTGCACGTATTTCACAGTCTCAGTGATGGCGAAATCAATCGCGCCCAGCGCCATGATGCCGATGGTCAAACGCTCCCACGGAAGCTGTTTCATCAACTGGTAGAAACCTTGCCCCTCATCCGGGCCGAGCAGATTGGTCATCGGCACTTTGACATCTTCAAAGAACAGCTCGGCGGTGTCATTGCCCTTCATTCCCAGCTTCTTGAGGTTGCGCCCGCGCCGGAAACCCTCGGCCCCGTCCGTCTCAACCACAATCAAAGACACGCCCTTGGCACCCAAGGTCTTGTCTGTCTTGGCGGCAACGATGATCAGATCGGCGCTCTGACCGTTGGTGATGAAGATCTTCGACCCGTTCAGGCGATAGGAGTTGCCGTCTTTCTCAGCCGACGTCCGCACCGCCTGCACATCCGAGCCCGTTCCCGGCTCGGTCATGGCCAAAGCCCCGACCATCTCGCCCGAGGCCAGCTTGGGCAACCAGCGCTGCTTTTGGTCTTCACTGCCATAGGCGGTGATGTAGTGCGTCACGATCGACTGGATCCCATATCCCCATCCGGCATCCCCACGCGCCGTCTGCTCGTACAGAGTGACAGAGTCAAACCCCATATCTCCGCCGACACCGCCATATTCCTCCGGGATCGCACCGGCCATCAGGCCGGTTTCCCCGGCTTTGTGCCAGAATGCACGATCTACGATCCCGTTCGCGGCCCAGGTTTCGGCATTGGGAACCAACTCATCATCCAGAAACCGCCCTGCCATTTCGGCAAACATCCGGTGTTCGTCAGTGACCCAGGCTGCGGTCGAGGTAAAAAGCGACATGTGGTATTCTCCGATCAGGTGTTACCTGAAAGGCTATCGCGGCACCGTAGATAGGCCAATCCACGTAACGCCGCGTTCCGTCAATGCAACGCAGCGTTCTTTCGGGTCAGCGCAGCATCCAGTAGCAATTGCGCCGCAACCTTGGCGTCTTCAGCCGGATTCCCGTTTTTCAACAGAACGGCCGAGACGATCGCGCCCTCTTGCAGCAAAACAATCTGACGGGCCAGAAGCTCTGGCGCATGCGCGCCGGATTGGCGCGCCAATGAGGTCAGGTGTTCCAACATAACCCGTTTATGTTCTGCTGCCTGCACATGGATCGGATGGCTGGCATCCTGATACTCGGCAGCGGCTTTCAGGAACATGCATCCGCGGAAATCGTCCTCTTCGAACCACTCTTTCAACGCATCAAAAGTAGCAATCAATTGCTCAGCCGGTGTATCCGCCAGCTGCTCAACCCGTCGCAGGATCCGATTGCGGAAACTCTCATCCCGTAGGCGCAGAACGGCCAGAATCAGATCCTCCTTGGTGCGGAAGTGTTTGTACATCGAGGTCTTGGACACACCGGTTTCCACCACCAGTTTATCCATGCCGGTCGCGTGGAACCCGTCTCGGTAGAAGACCTCCATCGCCTTTCGCACCAGTTCATCGCGTTTGTTTGGACGCATCAGAAAGCACCTGAGTGTACCGGGCTGTACATTTTTATCCCACTTCCATTACGGTTTCTTCACGTCACTGAACGTCGTGAACCCAAAGCATCACAACGACTTCACTTTTTTGCAACGCGAGCTCTTGCAAATCATAGCCAGTGAGAACATTTTTTAAAGAGTTACCGATCTGTACACCCAGGGATCTGACGATGAAACGCCACTCCAGCTTTGTTGCCACGCAATATGTCCCAATCACTTTGGTGCTCGCTTTATTGACTGCGACGGTGGCCACGTGAAAAGGCGGTAGTATGATACGCTCAGCTTTGCAGATCGCCTCGGCCTTGATCATCGGATCTGCCTTTTTGTTGCTTGTAGTACTGTTTGGCTTTTTTGCCTCACCGAATGCGGTGCGGTCGGCCCCCGAGAGCCCCAATGCCCAATCCTTGCTTGAAAGCCTATTTCAGCGCGAGGGCCGCTAAAAACCACACAACACCTCTTGACCTTCCCGTCACTGGAACCCCCATGTGGATAGCAAGAAGTCTGTCAGGATGAGTCGCATGACACAGGGCACTCAATTGAAAATCACGGGCATGAGTTGTGCCTCATGCGTTGGGCGCGCCGAGGCTGCATTGCAGGCTGTGCCCGGCGTGCAGGACGCATCGGTCAATTTTGCGACACAGACGGCTCAGGTCACGTTTGACGGCCCAGTCTCCGACCTCAGCGATGCACTACAGGCCGCTGGCTATCCGGCGGCAACGCATCAGACCTTTTTGCAGATCACCGGGATGAATTGCGCGTCTTGTGTGGCGAAGATCGAACGTACTCTACAGGCCAGCCCTGGCGTTCTTGAGGCAAGCGTGAACCTCGCCAACCAAAGCGCATCGGTCACCTACATCGAGGGCGCGACCACGCCGCAGGCGCTGGCACAGATCACAACTCAGCTTGGGTTTCCCGCGCAGCTCAAGATGTCTCCGGGGTCGGAAACGCGGTCCGGTAAAACGACGGATGAGGCACGCGACCTGAAACGCGCGACAGTGCTGGCCGCCATTTTGGCCCTGCCCGTATTTGTTCTGGAGATGGGCGGGCATATGCTTCCCCCATTCCACCATTGGGTTCACGCAACTCTCGGACAGCACACCAGCTATCTGATCCAGTTTGCCCTGACAACGGCCCTGTTGATTGGCCCGGGACGCGTGTTCTACGCCAAGGGCATTCCGTCCCTGCTGCGCGGGGTGCCGGACATGAATGCTCTGGTCGCTTTGGGGACGGGGGCGGCCTATCTGTTCTCCATCATCTCGACTTTCGCGCCCGGCCTGCTGCCGCAGGGTACAGCGAATGTGTATTTTGAAGCCGCAGCGGTGATCATTGTTCTGATCCTGCTGGGCCGCATGATGGAGGCGCGCGCCAAGGGCAAAACCGGCGCGGCCATCCGCGCGCTGATCGGGCTACAGCCCAAAACCGCGCGCGTTGAACGAAACGGAGCAACAGAGGACCGCCCCATTGCTGAAATAGCGGTGGGCGACGTGCTGCAAATCCGTCCCGGAGAACGCGTTCCGGTGGATGGAGATATCCTCGACGGAACCTCTTACGTCGATGAAAGCATGATTACGGGAGAGCCGGTGCCGGTTGGCAAATCTACTGGCGACCCGGTGGTGGGCGGCACCGTAAACGGAACCGGCGCGCTGCGTGTGCAGGCGACCCGCGTTGGGGCGGATACGGTTCTGGCCCAGGTCATCTCAATGGTGGAACAAGCGCAGGGGGCCAAGCTGCCCATCCAAAGCCTGGTCGACCGGCTGACCTACCGCTTTGTTCCAGCGGTGATGCTGGTTGCGGCTTTGACGATCACTGCTTGGCTGATCTTCGGGCCTTCGCCCTCACTGCCGCTGGCGCTGGTGGCCGGGGTATCGGTCCTGATCATCGCCTGCCCCTGCGCCATGGGTCTGGCCACGCCGACTTCAATCATGGTGGGGACGGGCCGCGCAGCGGAGTTGGGTGTTTTGTTCCGCAAGGGAGATGCGCTGCAACACTTACAGCAGACCAAGGTCATCGCCTTCGACAAAACCGGCACGCTGACCCTCGGGCGCCCCGAACTTGACCACGTGACAACCACCAACGGCTTTGAGCGGGATCAGGTCCTGCGGCTCGCCGCCGCGATCGAATCCCGCTCGGAACACCCTATTGCCACTGCGATCACCCGCGCCGGACCCTTTGATCTGCCCGAGGTTTCTCAGGTTCAGTCCCTCACCGGTCTTGGCCTTCAGGGCCGCGCAGAGGGGCATGATCTGCTGATTGGCTCATACAAATTGATGCATCAGAAAGGCGTAGACATCTTGGATCTGAAATCAGACGCCGATGCACGGGCCGCGCAAGGGGCTACCCCACTGTTCTTGGCCATTGATGGGGTGGCTGCGGCCAGTCTGGCTGTCTCGGACCCTGTGAAGCCGGGCACGGCCGAGGCGCTGGCCAAGTTACACAATATGGGCCTGACGCTTGCCATGGTGACCGGAGACAACGCGCAGACGGCGCAAGCGATGGCCGACAGGCTTGGCCTTGATCACGTGGCCGCCGACTTGCTGCCGGGTGACAAACAGAAAACGCTAGAGGGCTTGCGCAGTAAATTCGGCGCGCTCGCCTTTGTGGGCGATGGGATAAACGACGCACCGGCACTGGCGGCAGCTGATGTCGGCGTCGCTATCGGCACCGGAACGGATGTCGCGATTGAGGCCGCAGATGTGGTTCTGATGTCCGGCGATTTGCGCAGCGTCGTGAACGCAATCGACATCAGCCACCGGACCATGCGTAACATCCGCCAGAACCTCGGATGGGCATTTGGCTATAACACATTGCTGATCCCGGTGGCTGCCGGAGTGCTGTACCCCTTTGGCGGGCCATTGTTGTCTCCGGTGCTTGCAGCGGGCGCGATGGCCTTGTCCAGCGTCTTTGTCGTCACCAATGCGCTGCGTCTGCGATGGGTCCGCCCCAACGTCGCGGAAGGTGCGCGGAAAGCAGCGAAGGAGGCCCACGCATGAATATCGGTGATGTCTCAACCCGGACCGGACTGCCCGCGAAAACGATCCGCTACTATGAGGATATCGCGCTGATTAAACCTCTGCGCGATGACAACGGCTATCGCCGGTTTCGCGAACAGGACATCCACAAACTGACTTTTCTAGGCCGCGCCCGCGCCTTGGGGTTTACCATCGAAGACTGCCGCACACTGCTGGCGCTCTATGAAGATGAAAGCCGGGCGAGCGCGGATGTAAAGCAAGTTGCACGGGATCATCTGGCGCAGATTGACGCAAAAATCGTCGACCTCAAGGCGATGCGCGACACGCTGAGCCATTTGATCGAAGCCTGCGCCGGAGACGACCGACCTGACTGCCCGATCCTGAAGGATCTGGGCGGGAACAGCTAACACGGGGTTGCCCTTTCGCGCAGGCTTTGCTTTGTCAGTGCCAAATACTCCGGCAATCAAGCAATGCCGGTCAGCGGAGAGGATCATCCCATGGCAAAAGTCGCGTTTCTTGGTTTGGGTGTTATGGGTTATCCCATGGCTGGGCACCTTCAGGCTGCAGGGCATCAGGTCACCGTTTACAATCGGACCGCCTCCAAGGCCGAGGCCTGGGTGGCCGAACATGGCGGCGCAAAGGCGACGACCCCCAAAGGTGCTGCGGAGGGGGCCGAATTCGTCATGTCCTGCGTTGGCAATGATGACGACCTGCGGATGGTCTGCACCGGCGCGGATGGCGCTTTTGCCGGGATGTCGGATGGCGCGATCTTTGTGGATCACACCACCGTTTCCGCCAAGGTGACGCGTGAGCTTTATGAGGCGGCCAAAGGGCAAGGAATCTCATTTGTCGACGCGCCGATCTCGGGCGGGCAAGCCGGGGCCGAGAATGGCGTTCTGTCGATCATGTGCGGCGGCGATCAGGCGGTGTTTGATGCGGCCGAGCCGATCATGCAGGTCTATTCAAAGATCTGCCGGCGGATTGGCGAAAGCGGTGCCGGTCAGATGACCAAGATGTGCAACCAGATCGCGATTTCCGGTCTGGTTCAGGGCCTCAGCGAAGCGCTGCATTTTGCTGAAAAGGCCGGTCTGGACGGGCGCTCAGTGGTTGAGGTGATCAGCCAGGGTGCGGCGGGCAGCTGGCAGATGGCGAACCGGTACGAGACCATGCTGGACGACCATTTCGACCACGGCTTTGCGGTAGACTGGATGCGCAAGGATCTGGGCATCTGCCTGGACACAGCCAATGAGACGGGCGCGTCCTTGCCTGTCACCGCGCTGGTCGATCAATTCTACAAGGATGTGCAAAAACTTGGCGGTGGACGGTGGGATACCTCGTCGCTGATCAAGCGGTTGCGGGCGATGGATTAAGGGGGCTGTCTGCCCCCTCTTGGCCCTGTGGGCCAATTCACCCCCGAGGATTTTTTTAGCCAGATGATAAGATCCGCGTTGCGCGGCGGATAAGGATGGGAATGAAAGACATGAGTGATTTCTGGGCAGATGCCCTGCGCAAGTATTGGGGGCTGGACGCCCGTCTGACACGGCTGGACGGAGAGTATGACCTGAACTTTCTGGTCGAAGCGAAGAACGGTCAGGATTATGTCCTGAAAATCATGCGCGAAGGGTGCGAGCCAGAGTTTGTAGACCTTCAAGTTAAAGCGCTGGAACATATCGCGTCTGAGGCTCCGGGCCTGCCCTTCCCCAAGGTATTCCCTTCGCTGGATGGTGCTGTCCTGCCCCAGATCGAAGATCAGGACGGTCGACCGCGCCTGGCTTGGTTGTTGGAGCGTCTTCCGGGTCAGTGCTACGCCAAAGTTGAGCCAAAATCCGAAGACTTGATCCTGAAACTCGGACGCGTTCTTGGCGCAACCGATCGGGCTCTGGCCGGGTTTGCGCATGACAGCCTGCAGCGGGACGATTTCAAATGGGACCTAATGCAAGGCGACTGGATCGCGGATCAACTGGACGCGGTCAGCGACCCGACCCGCCGCGCGCTGCTGGACGAAATTGTGCAGGGTTTCACTGCGATCTCAGATGCGCTGAACAGCCTGCCCACGCAAGCCATTCACAACGACGCCAATGACTACAACATTCTCGTCGAAGGAGAGCTGAGCGAACGTCGTACCGTATCCGGCCTGATCGACCTGGGCGATATGTGCGCCGCGCCGCGTGTGTGCGAGGTGGCCATTGCCGGGGCCTATATCGTTATGGATCACCCGAAACCCGAACGCGCGCTGACCGCTCTGGTCCGAGGCTATCACGCCGCCAATCGGCTGAGCACTAAGGAGGTCGATCTGATTTGGCCCCTGTTGCGGATGCGGCTGGCGGTGTCCGTGGTGAACTCGACCCTGATGGCGGCGGAAAACCCTGACGACCCTTATGTGACCATCAGTCAGGCCCCGGCATGGCGGTTCCTTGAGAACGAGGCCGTCAATGGCGGCCTGATGTCCGCCCGCTTGCGCAGCGCTTGCGGCTTGCCGGTGGTCGATGGGGCCGAGCGCATTCATGCTTACCTCTCCGACCATCGCGGCCACTTTGCCGAGATGTTTGGCCAGGACCTGAGCGATGTGCCAATGGGGTCTCTTTCTGTCGAGAATTCCACATGGCCGCAGAACCCGTTCCATATGCCGCTCGAAGAAGCCGCGCGGGTGGGTGAGGAATTCGGCGAGGGCCTTTGGCTGGGTTACTACAACGAACCCCGTCTGATCTATGCCGAGCCCGGGTTCCGCAAGGGGCCGTGGAAAGCCTCGGACCGGCGCACGGTTCATTTAGCCGTGGACGTCTTTGCGCCTGCTGGCACGGTTTTGCACGCGCCGATGAGTGGCCGGGTCGAAGTGGTCGAGAACCGCGACAGCCATCTCGACTATGGCGGCGTGGTGATCCTCCATCATGAAACGCCCGAGGGGGATCCGTTCTATACGCTCTACGGTCATCTGGACCCAGAGGTTTGCGATCGTCTGAAACCGGGCGATCCAGTGGCACAGGGCGCTGCGTTCGTGCGGCTTGGGGATGCCTCGCAAAACGGTGGATGGGCCCCGCATGTGCATTTCCAGCTTGCCCTGACAACCGAGGGCATGGAGGCCGACTGGCCCGGCGTCGCCGACCCGGATGAGCTGGAGCTGTGGAACGCGGTCTGTCCGAACCCGGCGACCTTGCTGAACCTCGCCGATGACAAGGTTTGCTATCAGCCGACTAACAAACAGGCAGTTCTGCAAGGGCGGCACGACCATTTCGGCGGCAATCTGAGCCTGACCTACAATGACCCGGTCATGTTGGTGCGCGGTTGGAAACACCACCTGTTCGACGAATGGGGTCGCCCCTATCTGGACGCCTATAACAACGTTCCTCATGTGGGACATGCCCACCCGCGCATTCAAGCCGTCGCGGCGGATCAGCTGAAGCGGATGAACTCCAACACCCGATATCTGCACCCGGCGCAGACCGCATTTGCCGACAAGGTGTTGTCGAAGCTGCCGGATCACTTTGAGGTCTGTTTCTTCGTCAATTCAGGCACCGAAGCCAACGAATTGGCCCTGCGTCTGGCCCGCGCCCATACCGGCGCCAAGGGGATCGTGACCCCCGATCACGGCTATCACGGCAACACGAACGCGGCTGTGGCGATCTCGGCCTACAAGTTCAACAAACCCGGCGGGATCGGTCAGGCTGATTGGGTCGAGCTGGTCGAGGTCGCGGATGACTACCGAGGCTCGTTCAAACGTGACGACGCCGACCGCGCGCAAAAATACGCAGATCTCGTGGACCCGGCGATAGCTGCTCTGCAGGCAAAGGGTCAGAGCGTGGCCGGTTTCATCGCCGAGACCTTCCCCTCGGTCGGTGGGCAGATCATTCCGCCGAAAGGCTATCTACCTGCAGTGTATGAGAAAATCCGTGCGGCTGGCGGTGTCTGTATCGCGGATGAGGTCCAGACCGGGCTTGGACGGCTGGGCGAATACTATTTCGGTTTCGAACACCAAGGCGCGTTGCCCGATATCGTTGTCATGGGCAAACCGATCGGCAACGGTCATCCGCTGGGCGTGCTGGTCACTTCCAAGGAAATCGCCCAGAGCTTTGACAACGGGATCGAGTTCTTCTCGACCTTCGGCGGCTCGACCTTGTCCTGCCGCATCGGGAAAGAGGTTCTGGACATCGTCGATGACGAAGGCCTGCAGGACAATGCCCGCGCCATGGGCGACCGTCTGATGGCGGGTCTGCGTCAGATCGAATCCGAGTTCGGCTGCGTTGGCGACGTGCGCGGGATGGGTCTGTTTCTGGGGGTTGAACTGATCAATCCGGATGGATCGGAAGGGACCGAGATCTGCAGTTTTGTGAAAAACCGGATGCGCGATCATCGTATCCTGATCGGCAGTGAAGGCCCGAAAGACAACATACTGAAAATCCGCCCGCCCCTGACCATTGAGGTCGAGGATGTGGATATGATCCTATGGGCGTTGCGCGATGTTCTGAAAGGCGTCGGCGACTATTCCCCTGCCCCGGTTTGCGACCACGATCACCATCACGCGGGATGTGGCTGCTGCTAGGTAGAAACCCCGGCGCGACCGCCGGGGTTTCATTTGCCGATCAATGCAACACGGCCGAGGGGGTCTGATGACCGGTTGTCGGTATTGGAACGGCGGCTGTCATGCGCCGCAAGGCCATCCCCAGCTCTTCTGACAAAGAGGCAAGCGCCGGCGCGAAATCCGGACGCACGATCAGTGAGGCCATCATCATCGCGTCTTCCCGCGCGCCCTCAGATGCGGCCGCTATCATCTGGGCAAAACAGTTCTCATCCGCGCCCAGACAGGCGCATCCTAATCCATGCCGGATCAATGGACGGCGGCCGTGGCTGGCGCAAAGCGAGCATAGACGATCCAAGGTTAGCATCGCGGCTCGCCCTTGATCTGCGCCCAGGGCAATGTCGAAATCACTGGCAGCATCTGCGCGGCCTCTCGCGCCTTCGCTCCAGAGGCGCAGATACATCACCGCGCCTGCTTCGATTGGGGCAAGATCTGTCAGGCGGCCAACCGCTGCGCCGCCACGAGACGACGGGCTGCTCATTTTGTCAGGATCAGTTTGCCGGCACGGGTGATGCGCAGCGTATAAAGCTGATCGCCCAGTTCGATATGGGCGAGATTGCCGCCTTTGGTCAGCTCTTCGGCCTTATGCGAAGGCAGCATGGATACGGCAAAGGACTGGGTGGCGATAGGGGTCTGCGCGTTCATTTGACAACTCCGGGGTATCTCAGGCAAAGGCCTGAACTGTTCGCTTTTTCAATGACCTGGCTGACCCGAGTCCGGGATGGCTGGCGGCTCTTGTCTTTATTCTGATTATTTTAGTAAGGATTGTCAAGCCGCGCATTTGCGCTTGCAGAAAGTTGCCGTGTTGCGCCTTCTTGACGGGCAGGTTAGGCCTGAATGCATAGGCAAAACACCGAGGTTACAATGGGCGCGGCAATTGTATTTGATCTGGACGGAACTCTGGTCGACAGCCTGGGAGACATCGTAGCAGCCGCAAACCAGACACTGAGCGATCTCGACCTGCCCCCTCTGCCGCGCGAGGTGATCGGGCGATTCGTCGGCAATGGTCTGCCCAAGCTGGTCGAGCGTATGATCCGGCACTGCGAATTGCCCTTGGACCGTCACGAAGAGCTGACGAAAGTGACGCTCGCGCATTACACGGCAGGGGCCAGCAGAACGACGGTGCCCTATCCCGGCATTCCTCAGGCGTTGGCCAGCTTGCAATCGCAGGGGCACATACTGGGCGTCTGCACCAACAAGCCCGAGACCCCTGCCCGGCACATTCTCGACGTACTGGACCTATCGCAATATTTCGATGCGGTTCTGGGTGGCGATAGCCTGACCACTAGGAAACCCGACCCTCAGCATCTGTTTGCGAGCTTCGACGCGTTGCCAGCTCATGGGTCGCGTGTGTTCGTTGGTGACAGCGAGGTGGACGCAGAAACAGCCGAGCGCGCCAAGATCCCCTTTCTCCTGTTCACGCAAGGCTATCGAAAGTCGCCCGTGACAGATATTACGCACGACGTTGCCTATGACAACGCAGAGGAGATTCCACCCCTGGTCGCGCAGATTGTGCAGATGTCTGCTCAGGTGAAATAGATCGCAG
The DNA here is from genome assembly GCF_056536565.1 of Ruegeria sp. CK3. Lineage (NCBI taxonomy): Bacteria > Pseudomonadati > Pseudomonadota > Alphaproteobacteria > Rhodobacterales > Roseobacteraceae > Ruegeria > Ruegeria sp. CK3. The sequence goes on along the minus strand of NZ_JBQFPV010000018.1, from coordinate 26,134 downwards.
CGCACACCCAGAAAATTATTGAGGGGCCGGCCGAGGGGGTATGGACCAGCCCCTCATCGGGGAAACTCTGTATGGCCCTCTCGGGCCAGTTGTTGTCACCTGTTTAACGGGACGCGACGGGTGGCGAAATTGGGGGATTCCCGTAGGGCTGGGTTTTTTTGCCTCAATGCAGCAGAGAAACCTGCGCTTGACCTCAGGTTTGCAGGGCGATCAGCGCCCTGACTATAGGCACCATGCGTCCGGGTTATTCGGGCTCGGCGTAGTTTCGAGCTTTGGACATTTTACCAATCCCCGGATTGAAGGAATTGGTCGGGTCGCAGCATTTGTAGTGGGTGGCCAGATCGGGCTTGGCCTTGTACAGGTGCCCCACATTGTGTTCGGCGGGGTACTCCGCGCCGCGTCTGTCAAACAACTCCAACATCGCGGCTTTCAAAGCCTTAGGATCGGCGCCTTTTTTGACCACGTAGTCCTGATGCATCACGTGGCACATGAAATGACCGTAGTAGAGCTTGTGGACCAGTTGGTCCTCAATCTCGGGCGGAAGCGTCTCAAGCCAGTCCTGATCGTTTCGCCGTAAAGCCACGTCGAGCGCAATGATGTCTTCCGCCTCATTGCCGTGCAGCGCCATGTACCTGACGGCAGCTCCGGCGGCGGCGAAGCGGTGCAAGCCCGCGATCTTGGCCTCGCGTGGGGTGCACTCAAAAGCATCGCCGTCACGATCTTTCAGGAATATGGGCAGCCATTCGGCAGCCTCGGCAATCCCTTCGTTCTTCATCTTCAGGATCAGATGGTGTTCGTAACGGTCGCGAAACTCGACCATCCGTTTCGGCAAGACACGCGGCCAGATTGAGACCGCCATCTGCATGAAGCGGTCGGTGAAGTTGCGCAGGAACGGAATACGACGCAGGCGGGCATCGACTGCGCCTTTGAGCGCAAAAAACATCGGCAGCCGGTCAGTGCCCAGCTTGTCGATCATCACCACCGTATCCTTGCCGTATCGCGCCGTGATGTCGAACACCTCGCGCTGCATGTATTCGGCGGACACCGGCAACGACTTGAATTCGGATAGGATATGACGGCGCAGGGCGGCCAGATCATCGGAGCTGTTTGTTCCGATGTAAAAGACCTTTTCGGCCTCGTTTTTGGGGAACGTATCAAGCCGTACGGCAAAGACGGCCAGCTTGCCAGCCGAGCCAGCGGATTCGAACAATTTGGCCTTATCTGCGTTGAACCGCGCAGGCGTTTCGGCGTCGACATCGCGCACGATCTGCGCGTAGTCGCTGGCCGAGGCGCGCTTGTTCGTGGCCCCCGGGTTCCGGTCGAACGTGCCTGCGTCGAGATTTGCCAGGATCTCTTTAGGCGTGTCGCCCAGATCAATTCCCAGATGGTTGACCAGCTCCAACTCGCCCTTCTCGGATATCCGCGCGTGGACGGAGAGTTCGGTGTAAACGGGGCCACGTTCCACCAGCGACCCGCCCGAATTGTTGCAGACCCCACCCACAATCGACGCGCCAATGCACGAGGAGCCGATCACCGAGTGCGGCTCTCGCCCCATGGGAGCCAATAGTTTTTCCAGCGCAAACAGGGTGGCGCCGGGAAAGCTGACGATCTGCTCGCCGTCGTTCAGTGGCACCAGAGTGTCCATGCGGCGCGTGTTGATCAGTACCACGTCCCGGTCATAACTGCCCGAGGGGGTCGAGCCCTCGGTCAGGCCGGTATTGGCAGCCTGCATGATGACAATCTTATCGGCTGCAACGCAGGCCTTCAGGACCTTCCACTGCTCCAAAAGGCTGCCGGGCTGAATGACGCACAGCGCCTCGCCCTCGCCCGAACGGAAACCACGCCGAAACCGTTCCGTCGCGCGTTCGCCAGTCAGGACATGCCGCGCACCAACGACAGAGCGGAAATGTTCAATCAACGCGTCATTGGTCATGGCATCCCTCGTGTCTTTATGCGGCGCGGAAACGGATATTCTCGCGGCTAAGTTGGTCGATTCTGGTCACTCCCATCAGCTTCATGTCGCGTTCGATCTCGGCCCGCATAAGGCCCAGCGCTCGTTCGACACCCGGCTGACCAGCGGCGGCCAGAGGATACAGATACTGACGTCCAACACCGACCGCTTTGGCCCCAATCGAAAGCGCCTTCAGCACATGGGTACCGCGCTGAATGCCACTGTCCATGATCACGTCCAGCTTGTCGCCGACCGCATCCACGATCTCGGCCAGTTGATCGAACGGCGTGCGTGAGCCATCCAGCTGCCGCCCGCCATGGTTCGACAGAATGATCCCCGTACAGCCAATCTCAGCCGCGCGTTTGGCATCTTCGACGGTCATGATCCCCTTGAGGCAGAACTGACCATCCCAATCCCGCACCATCTGCGCGACGTCATCCCAATTCATCGACGGGTCCAGCATCTCGGTGAAATAGCCGCCGATCGAGCTGGCACCGCCGCCCATATCCACATGCTCTTCCAATTGCGGCAGGCGGAATTTTTCGTGGGTAACATAGTTGACCCCCCACATCGGCTTGATTGCAAACTGGATCATGCCGCCCAATGTCAGGCGGAACGGGATCGAGAAACCGGTGCGCAGGTCACGTTCTCGGTTGCCGCCGGTGATGCTGTCGACAGTCAGCATCATGACCTCAACCCCGGCCTCTTTCGCGCGCTGCATCATGGCCGCGTTCAGGCCGCGATCCTTGTGGAAGTAGAACTGATAGACCTGCGGGTTCTTGTGTTTCTTGCGCAGTTCTTCAAGCGACACTGTGCCCAGCGAAGACACACCGAACATGGTGCCATATTTCTCGGCCGCGGCGGCCACGGCCCGTTCGCCCTGATGGTGAAACAGTCGCTGCAGCGCGGTGGGCGAGCAGTAGAACGGCATGTCCAGCTTCTGGCCCATCACGGTGACGGACATGTCTACGTCCTTCACCCCGCGCAGAACCGAGGGCAGCAGATCGCAGCGGTCGAAAGCGGCGGTGTTCTGGCGATAGGTCACCTCATCATCCGCACCGCCATCGATATAGTTGAAGATCGGCCCCGGCAGGCGGCGCTTGGCCAGCTGCCGGAAGTCGTGAAAGTTGTGGCAATGCTTGAGACGCATAGCGTGATCTCCTTAGTACGCCACAGAGGGCAGCCAGGTGGCGAGTGTCGGCCATAGGAAGACAAGCGCCAATCCGGTCAGTTGTAGCAGCACAAAGGGGATGATGCCTTTGTAGATATGCATCAGCTTGATCTCGGGCGGGCAGACGCCTTTCAGGTAGAAAAGCGCGAACCCAACCGGCGGAGTCAGGAAGCTGGTTTGCAGCGTCACCGCCACCAAGATCACGAACCAGACCAGCGCGGGTTCATCCAGCACTCCGAAGCCCGGAATGTCGATGCCCAAGCCGTTCACGATCGGACGCATCAGAGGCAGCACGATTAAGGTAATCTCGATCCAATCCAACACAAAACCCAGCAGGAATACGATGAACAGGATGAACAGGACCGTGCCATTGGCACCGAAGCCGGTGGATTGGACCACATGTTCGATCAGTTCATCGCCGCCAAGTTCGCGCAGAACATAGGAGAATACCGTCGCGCCAAGGAAGATCGCGAAGATATAGGCGGTGGTGTTGAAGGTCGAAACCAGCACGTTCCACAGTTTCGCAAAGGTCAGCTTGCGATATCCCAGCGCCAGCAGCGTCGCGCCCAATGCACCGATGCCCGAGGCCTCGGTCGGGGTGGTCAGACCTCCGAAGATCGAGCCCAGAACCGCAAGGATCAGCAGCAGCGTTGGAATGACCGCGATCAGAACGTCTTTGACAGCATCCCAGTCGGGCGCTTTTGCACCTTCGGGAACGGGAGCCGCGTCGCGCTTCACCTGTGCGAGGATGAAGATATAGGTAAGGTATAGCCCCCCGATGATCACACCGGGAAAGACAGCGGCCATGAACAGGTCTCCGACGGACAGAGCCATCTGGTCGGCCATGATCACCAGCATGATCGAGGGCGGGATCAGGATACCAAGCGTGCCCGAGGCAGAGACTACGCCCGCTGCCAGCGTCGGCTGATATTTCTGCTGCATCATCGACGGCAAAGACAGCACGCCCAGCAGCACTACGGAGGCCCCAATAATACCGGTCGAGGCCGCCAGAATGATCCCGATAAGGGTCACGGTGATGGCAAGGCCGCCCCTTACGGTGCCGAACAGGCGCTGCATCGAGGTCATCAGACGTTCGGCCACACCGGATTCGTCCAGCATCAGCCCCATGAAAATGAACATCGGGAGCGCGACCAGAACCGCGTTGGACATGGTCGCATAGACCCGGTTCACCACCGCACCCAGGGTCAGGTAGTCGAGCCCGGTAAAGGTGCTTTCCAACCCGGTCCACAGCATCAGGTCGTTGTCGAACAGATAGGCGAGACCACAGTAGGCGACGCCCACACCCGCCAGCACCCAAGCCACCGGATAACCGGTAAAGAGCAGCGCGATGAAGGTCAGGAACATCGCGATGACCAGCTTTTCCTCGGTCGTTTCGACCAGGAAGGTCAAGCCCACACAGACGGCGGCAAACACAGCCAGCACCAGCAGGATACGGCGCAGCGGAGCGCCCTCGCGTTCTGAGGCCGGCCCGTACATCAGTGCGTGCCCGTCGTGGATCAGCCGCGCCAGAGCAGCCAGCGCCAACAGAACAAAGCTGATCGGAATGACGGCTTTGAACGCCCAACGCGCAGGCAGACCGGTGGGGCTGTCCGAGCGTTCGTTGACGCGGAAGCTTTCGTAGAAATAGTCATAGCCCTGATCGATCATCAGATAGATGAACGGGGTCAGCAGGGTCAGAATGCCGATCACCTCAATGATCCGCTGCGCCCGTCGGGACAACTGCATATGCAGTACGTCGACGCGCACGTGGCTGTCCGTGATCAAGGCATATGAGATGCCGATCATCGTGACGATGCCGTAGAAGTGCCACTGGATCTCATCCAGTTTGGGGTAGTTCTGGCTGAGCAGATAGCGCAACGCGACCTGCGAGAAGATTGCCGCCATCAGCAGAACATTCGCCCACATGACCACATGGCCAACGGCTTTGACGCTGGTATCAATGGCTACTGCGATCTTTTGGCGGTCGGTATCGGGATGCTCCAGGATGCCTTCATAGGCCTCAACCGGATCTTTGGTGGTATTTGGATTGCTCATGGTCATTCCTCGCCCGGCAGCCCTGTGCAAGGGCGGTGAAAGTTTGGAAAAATCCGAAGATCAGAAATCGACTGGGGCAGCAGTGTCCGCTGCCCCAGAGACGTCAGTGAGGAAGTTACTGACGTGGGAGGAAGGCGTTGGTCTTCCAGAGGTTGTAGCCGTCACGGAACTCGGTCATGTCGGCCAGAACCTTGGCAAAGAAGGCGTCATTTGCGGCCTCTTCGGCGGCGACCTCTTCCCAAGTGCTGCGGAAGGTATCCAGCATCTCGGGCGACCACTGCTTGAGGGTGACACCGTTGTTTTCAACGTTGTCGATCAGAGCCGCGTGCTGGATCGCTTCACCTTCGGCAAAGCTGTCGGCCATCGAAGCCTTACAGGCGTTTTCGATGATCGCCTTGTGCTGCTCGCTGGTTTCCGCCCAGACGTCTTTGTTGATCATCAATTCGAACACGGTCGCTTGCTGGTGCCAGCCGGGGAAGTAGTTAAACTTGACCAGCTTGTGGAAGCCCAGACGCGCGTCGATGGCGGGCATCGAGAATTCGGTCGCGTCGATCGCACCTTTTTCCAGCGCCGGGAAGATCTCACCACCGGGCAGCAGCGAAGTCGCAACACCCAGCTTCTGCATCACCTTGCCGCCCAGACCGAAGAAACGCATCTTCAGGCCGCTCAGGTCTTCGGGTGAGTTGATTTCAGTCGCGAACCAGCCCGAGGTCTCGGGGGCGATGACTGCGCAAGGGATCACGTGGACGTTGTAGCCCGCCTGATCATACATCTCTTGGTACAGCGTCATGCCGTTGCCGTAGTAGAGCCACGCCATGTATTCGCCCGCCTCAGGGCCGAAAGGAACGGCCGAGAACAGCGGAGCAGCCGGGATTTTACCCGCCCAGTAACCAGCGGTGGTGTAGCCCGAGTTGATCTTGCCAGTCGAAACCGCGTCTAGAATTTCGAACGGTGGAACCAGTTTGCCTGGCTCATATACCTTCATCTTCAGCGTACCACCCGACATCAGGTCCAACTGCTCGGCAACGCGCGGGATTGGCGAACCAAGACCAGGCAGTTCGGTCGAGAACGCAATCGGGGTTTTCAACAGCAGCTTATCTTTAGCAACCGCAGGTGCGGCCATCAGGCTGGCGGCTACGGCAAGGCTCGTCAGGGTCTTTTTCATAATGTCTCCTCCTGGGTGGGTCGGGCATCTGCCTCAAACACAAACGCAGACCCTTGCGGGTTTGCATTAGTGGTTCACTAACTTTACCAGTGCCGCTCAGTCAATAATTTTGTTTACCACTGGATCTGCAGAAATGTCCCTTACTGAGCGCAATCAGTTTCGATGAATTACTGCATATTTTCGGAAATTTTTATTTTATTGAACGCGTTAAGTTGCATTTCCATGCTGGAACTGAACGCTTGAAAAACGCACCAATATGGTTACATTTATTTACCAATATATCTCACCTCGGCATCTTACTTAGGTATATCCCATGAACACCAAGGCGATTTTTGAACCGGTCGGACACGAATCGCTGGCCGACGCCGTGGTGGCGCAGATCGAAGACCTCATCGCGTCGGGCATTCTGAAACAGGGCCGCAAGCTGCCGTCCGAGAGGGATCTGGCCGAGATGCTTCGGGTCTCACGGCCGAAGCTGCGCGAAGCACTGGCCGTACTGGAAGAGCGCGGGCTGGTCACCACTCAGCATGGTGAGGGGACCTTTGTCGCCGCCCTGACCGGGCAAGCGATGTTGCCGGCCCTTCTGGCGCTCTACGAACGACACGAGCCTGCCTTTTTCGACCACCTGGAATACCGCCGAGAACAAGAAGGCTTTGCCGCCCGCCTTGCCGCCCGCAGGTCCACCAAGGCCGACAAGGAGAGGATCGCCGAAATCCTCGACGAGAATGTTCGAGCGTGGGAGGCGAACGATGCGCAAGCCTCACGCGAAGCAGATTTCGCCCTGCATGCGGCCATCGTCGACGCCAGCCAGAACGCCACTTTGATCCATATGATGGCCTCGATCTACGAACTGACCAAGCGAGGCGTTTTCTATAACCGCAGTTTTCTGAAATCGATTGACGGTTCGGGCAAACAGCTGCTGGATCAGCACCTTGCCCTGGGTCAAGCGGTGATTGAAGGAGACGAAAAGCGCGCCGAACAGGCCGCGCTGGACCATATCGACTTTGTCGAGCGCTCGTTCAGGACGGGGATAGAACAGCAGCGCCGCGAGGTTATGGCCGAGAAACGGCGTCTTCTGTCGCGCTAGACATTTAGTGCCAAAGCCGCCCGCAAAGGACGGCTTTGATCAGTGCATTCGGCAAAACCGAAGAGGTGTTCAGGCCTGTACGGCCTTCATAAACCGATCTCGGATCACCACTGGGTCCATCGTGATCGGCGGCATCTTGGCGTTGCCGCTTTCGCATTTGCTGACGATGATGGTCATCTGCCGGGCGTCCAACGCCTCCTGTAACACGCGACCTGTGTCCTCGGCGGCGCATTCAATCACGTGCTCACATCCTGCCGCAGCCGCCATTTTCGCCAATGACGTCTTCAACCCCGCATAGGTCGGCTGATCCCCGGTGGACCCGTATGAGCCATTATCAACGATCAGCAGGATGTAGTTGTCAGCCACGTTGTTCGCGATGGTCGGCAGCGTTCCCAGATTGGTCAGAACGGAGCCGTCCCCGTCGATCACGATCACCGGCTTGGGCTGGGACAGGGCCAACCCCAGACCTATGGATGAAGCCAACCCCATCGTGCCCAGCATGTAGAAATTCGTTGGCTGGTCATCAATCGCATGAAGCTCTTGGCTGGGAATGCCGATGTTACAAACCACCAGTTGATCCCGCAGGATCGGAGCGATTTCTTTCAGGATTTCGGAACGGATCATTGGTCGCCATAGCCTCCCCAGAAGTTGGCGTCGGTCAGAATGGCAACCGGCTTGTTGCACATGAACGTGTATTTCAGGATCGCATCCAACTCGGCCACATCCGCCTGATGGTGAAAATGGTAAGTCGGGATATTAAGCTGCGCCAGCAACGCTTTGGTGTGAACCGCCATCTCGACTTGGCAGGCAATCGGCTCGCGCAGCTCACCCCGGTACGAGATCAGCATCGGCAGTGGCATCCGGTAGTACTGGATCAGAGTCGCCAATGTGTTGATCGTCACCCCGATCGCTGTGTTCTGCATGATAATGGCCGGACGCTTACCACCCATCCATGCCCCCGCGCATAGGCCCATCCCCTCGTCCTCTTTGTTTGACGGGATGTGATAGATGCCTTCGCGCTGGTCGATCTCATCAATGACTCCAGCCAATTGTTTGCAGGGGACGGTGGTCACGAAGGAAATGTCGTTCGCCACCAGATCGTCAGTGATCTTCTTGTCTATGTTCATCTTCCGGCTGTCAGTCCTGTTGTTGTTGCCCAAGGGCGTGATTGACGGTTGTCACCTGCGGTACACATGCACCGCGCAAGGGGCATGACGCACCACGCGCGACGCTGTGGAGCCCAGGAAATAGTCGCTGAGGTCGGGCTTGTGAGACCCGATGACGATGCAATCGACGCCGTTCTCTGCCGCATAATCTATGATCGTACGCGCCGTGTGGCCCTTCACGAGTTCGGAACTTACCCCTTCCAGCCCTTCGACTTTGCGCGACAGTTCCAGTCGGGCGCGGCGATATCCTTCTGCCACCAGATCCTTGTCCAGAAACGCACTGACCGAGCCCTGAGGCATTTCATAAACATGCAGAGCGATGATCTCTCCGCCTCCCTGCGACAAGGCACGCGCCACTTCCAGAGTGTGTTGCGAGATATCGTGATCCAGCGCCATTGGAACGAGAACTTTCTTGTACATGTCAAACTCCTTTCAGCCCGGTCGGCCCTATCATGCCAAGGATAGTACCCAGTGCGGTATCAAGGCCAGAGAACAGTTTGGCAGGTGGTGGTTGGACCGATCATCCGTCGGCTCGCAGATCAAATTCTTCATCCGGGAAGTACTTGGCGAGACGGACATCAGCCGCCCTTGCATGCCCCTCCATCCCTTCCACGCGCGAAATTCTGGCTGTGGCCAGAGCAATGGGTTTTGAGCCTTCCCGGGTCGCCCGCTGCCATGTCACGATCTTCATGTATTTGTGGACGCTCAGGCCGCCCGTGTAGCTGGCGGCACCCGAGGTCGGCAGAACGTGGTTGGTGCCCGTTGCCTTGTCCCCATAGGATACAGTGGTCTCCTCCCCCAGAAACAAAGAGCCATAGCAGGTCAGACGATCCAGCCACCATTCCAAGTCCTCGGCCTGAACGGTCAGGTGTTCCGGCGCGTATTCATCGGAACAGTCGGCCATCTCTTCGCGATCCGAACAAACGATGACCTCGGCATAGTCGCGCCATGCAGCAGCCGCGTTTTCTCGGTTCAGGTCAGGAAGATCTGCGATCAGTTCGGGCACCAGTGTCATGACATTCTGCGCAAGCGCCCGGTCATCTGTCACCAGCCAGACAGGAGAGTTATACCCGTGTTCCGCCTGACTCACGAGATCGGTGGCCACAACAAGCGGGTCCGCACTGCTGTCGGCAAGGACTAGACTATCGGTCGGTCCTGCGATCATGTCGATGCCAACCTCACCGTAGAGGATGCGCTTGGCCTCCGCGACGAACTGGTTTCCCGGCCCCACAAGGATATTTGCGCGCGGCAGGCCGAATAGGCCGTATCGCATCGCGGCGACACCCTGCACCCCTCCCATCGCCAGAATACTGTCGGCCCCACAGATATGGGCCGCGTAGACAACTGCAGGCGCAACGCCATCATCCGGTTTCGGAGGTGAGCACGCGATGATGTGGCGGCATCCGGCAACTTTGGCTGTCGTCACGGTCATGATTGCACTGGCGATATGGCTGTACCGGCCGCCGGGCACATAGCAGCCCGCCGCATCCACAGGGATCGCCTTTTGACCAGCGATCACGCCGGGCACGATCTCGGTCTGTACGTCGGTCATCGTGGCCTTCTGCGCCTCGGCAAAATTGCGGACGTTGTTATGGGCGAAACGGATATCCGCCTTAAGCTTTTCAGGCACAAGCGTAATGGCGGCGTCAATCTCGTCCTGCGTCATCAGAACGTTGCCGTCGAACCTGTCGAACTTGGCTGCATATTCCAGCGCCTTCGCGTCGCCGCCGGCTTCAATCTCGGCCAGGATGGTCTTGACCGTATCGTGAACCTCGGGCGCATCAGATTGCGCCGTTAGCATCGCCTTTTTGAGATAGTCGCGCGCCATAGTCAGCCCCTGTTCCCGGTTCCTGCGCGGCCACTCTGTCAGAGGCGAAATCGCCTTTGCAAGCGTTTGTGGAGTCGAAAACGAAACTCTTTTCGATCTTCTAAGCCCATTTAAGAAATGACAAATTTCGGGATTGGGAAAGCTGAAACTCGGCCTCGTAAGAGGACCTCGGCGCTGTTGTTGCCTACGGATTCAGCGGCATGCTCGACCATCTTCAAGGCATGAGGCAAGCGGTCGAACGAGGCGATTCGCAGATGCACTCGGGCAAAAGAAAACGCCCCTGACATAAGTCAGAGGCGGTTCCAAAAGCATTTTCAGAGGGCGGTTAGCCGCGCTCTTCGATGATCTCAACCAGATGCGGGATCTTGTTGACCATGCCGCGAACCGAAGGCGTATCCTCCAGCTCACGGGTGCGGTGCATCTTGTTCAGGCCCAGGCCGATCAGGGTTGCGCGCTGTTCGGCGGGGCGACGGATCGGAGAACCGATCTGCTTGACGACGATGGTTTTTGCCATTGCTCGCTACTCCTTACGCTTCGGCTTCAGCCGGTGCTTCGTCCCGCTTGGGCAGGATGTCGGCAACTTTTTTACCACGACGTGCGGCAACCGAACGCGGGCTCTGCTCTTTCTGCAGGCCGTTGATGGTAGCGCGGATCATGTTGTACGGGTTCTGCGAGCCCAGCGACTTGGAAACAACGTCCTTAACACCCAGCATTTCAAACACGGCACGCATCGGACCACCGGCGATGATACCAGTACCTTCAGGTGCGGTGCGCATAACCACTTTACCAGCGCCGTGACGGCCTTCGATGTCGTGGTGCAGAGTACGACCTTCGCGCAGTTGCACGCGGATCATCTGACGCTTGGCTTGCTCAGTCGCCTTACGGATGGCTTCAGGTACTTCTTTCGCTTTACCTTTGCCAAAGCCGACGCGGCCTTTCTGATCGCCGACAACCACCAGAGCGGCGAAGCCAAAGCGCTTACCACCTTTTACGGTTTTCGACACGCGGTTGATTGCGACCAGACGATCTGCAAATTCCGGTGCTTCTTCACGGTCGCGGCCACGGCCCCGACGGTTTTCACGTTCTGCCATTTGGCATCCCTTTTCTCATGTGGCGCATACGGCGCCGTTTGCTTCAATCCAAGTGAGCCCCGACTGTTGCCGAGGCCCCCGGATCATCGGGGCGGATCGAAACCCGCCCACAATCTTTAGTATCGCGCATCTTGATCCGAAAACCGGTTCCCACTTTTCGGGATGCGCTTGGTCTTAGATCTTCAGACCACCTTCACGCGCGGCGTCGGCAACTGCCTTCACCTTGCCGTGGAACAGGAAGCCACCACGATCGAAATAGGCCTCTTCGACGCCTGCCTTCTTGGCACGCTCGGCGATGGCCGCGCCCACCTTGGTGGCCGCTTCGACGTTGTTCTTGCCAACAACACCCAGATCTTTTTCCAGGGTCGAGGCCGATGCCAGGGTCACGCCACGAACGTCGTCGATCAGCTGAACGCTGATGTTCTTGTTCGAACGGTGAACCGACAGGCGTACACGGCCGGCGTTGACTTTGCGAAGTTTGTTCCGAACGCGCAGGCGGCGCTTCAGAAACAGGGTTCTTTTGCTGTTTGCCATTGTTTGCGTCCTTACTTCTTCTTGCCTTCCTTGCGGAAGATGAACTCGCCCTTGTAGCGGATGCCCTTGCCTTTGTACGGCTCGGGACGGCGCCATTCGCGGATTTTGGCCGCGACTTCGCCCACCTGCTGTTGGTCGATACCTTCCACAACGATCTCGGTCTGCTTCGGCGCGGTGATGGTGACACCTTCCGGAGCAGTGAAATCAACATCGTGGCTGTAGCCCAGGTTCAGCTTCAGGGTGTTGCCCTGCATCTGAGCCCGGTAACCAACACCCTGGATCTCCAGCTCTTTTTTGAAGCCTTCGGTCACACCGGTTACCAGGTTGGCAACCATGGTGCGGCTCATGCCCCACTGCTGGCGGGCACGCTTGGACATGCCACGGGGGTCGATCTTGACCACGTTGTCTTCAACCGACAGCGTCACGTCGTCGGTGGCGGTGAAGCTGCGGGTGCCTTTCGGACCTTTAACTTCGATGGTCTGGCCAGACACAGAGGCGGTAACGCCGCTGGGCAGCTCGACCGGTTTTTTACCAATACGAGACATTGCAGACCTCCTTAGAAGACGGTGCAGAGCACTTCGCCGCCAACATTGTTGGAGCGAGCGTTTGCGTCCGACATCACACCTTTCGGAGTGCTGACAATCGACACGCCCAGACCCTGACGGACCTGCGGGATGTCATTGACGCCCATGTAGACGCGACGACCGGGTTTCGAAACCCGCTTCAGTTCGCGAATAACAGGGGTGCCTTCGTAGTATTTCAGGCTGATTTCGATGGCCGGATGACCGTTTGCACCGGTCGTCTTTTCATAGCCACGGATGTAGCCTTCATCCGCCAGCACGTCCAGAACCCAACCGCGCAGCTTGGAAGCCGGGGTGGAAACTGTGGACTTGCCGCGCATTTGCGCGTTGCGGATACGGGTGAGCATATCGCCGATAGGATCATTCATATCTATGTCTCCCTTACCAGCTCGATTTCACCATGCCGGGGATCTGACCAGCAGAACCCAGCTCGCGCAGCGCGATACGGCTGACCTTCAGCTTACGGTAGTAAGCGTGGGGACGACCGGTCAGCTGACAACGGTTGTGCAGACGGGTAGCCGAGCTGTTGCGCGGCAGTTTCGCCAGTTTCAGACGCGCTTTGAAACGCTCTTCCATCGGGCGGCTCTCGTCATTCGCGATTTCTTTCAACTCGGCACGCTTTGCGGCATATTTGGCCACCAGGCGTTCGCGCTTCTTTTCGCGTTCGATCATTGCTTTCTTAGCCATGTCTCAATCCTCCCGGCGCTTACGCGTTGAACGGCATGTTGAATGCTTTCAACAGGCTCTTCGCTTCAGCGTCGGTTTTCGCTGTGGTGGCAATTACGATATCCAGGCCCCAGACCTCGTCGACCTTGTCGAAATCGATTTCCGGGAACACGATGTGCTCTTTCATGCCCATGGCAAAGTTGCCCTGACCATCGAAAGACGGCTTAACACCGCGGAAGTCACGAACGCGCGGCAGCGCGATGGTGATCAGGCGATCCAGGAATTCGTACATCCGGTCACCGCGCAGGGTCACTTTCGCGCCCAGCGGCATGTCTTCACGGACGCGGAAACCCGCGATCGACTTCTTCGCCTTGGTTGCAACGGCCTTTTGACCAGCAATCGCAGTCAGATCTTCGACAGCAGCTTTCGCTTTCTTCGAGTCTTTGACCGCCTCAGCACCACAACCGATGTTCAGAACGATTTTGTCCAGCTTGGGCAGCTGCATGTCGTTCTTGTAGCCGAACTCTTCTTTCAGAGCGGCACGGATGGTTTCAACGTACTGAGCTTTCAGACGCGGGGTGTAGGTTGCGGAATCAAGCATCGATCACGTCCCCTGTGGTCTTGGCGAAGCGAACCTTCTTGTCACCTTCCATGCGGAAGCCAACGCGGGTTGCTTTGCCGTTCTTGTCCAGCAGCGCCAGGTTCGACAATTCAATCGGGTTTGCCTGAGGCAGGCGACCACCTTGCGAAGTTTGCGACTGACGGGTGTGACGGATGGCAATGTTGATGCCTTCGACAACAGCTTTACCGGCTTTGGGGTCAACCGAGGAAATGGTTCCCTCTTTGCCCTTGTCCTTGCCGGCCAGCACGACGACCTTGTCGCCTTTGCGGAGTTTAGCAGCCATGATTACAGCACCTCCGGAGCCAGCGAGATGATTTTCATGAAGTTCTTGCCGCGCAGTTCACGAACAACGGGGCCAAAGATACGGGTACCGACTGGCTCGTTGTTGTTGTTCAGGATGACGGCGGCGTTGCGATCGAAGCGGATCGCTGTGCCGTCTTCGCGACGGACTTCCTTGGCGGTGCGTACGACAACGGCCTTACGGACGTCACCTTTCTTTACGCGGCCGCGCGGGATGGCTTCCTTCACCGAGACGACAATGATGTCGCCAACGGAGGCGTATTTACGCTTGGAACCACCCAGGACCTTGATGCACTGAACTCGGCGTGCGCCGGAGTTGTCAGCGACATCCAGATTGGTCTGCATCTGGATCATGTGGTTTCTCCCGACCTGTGGGGGCTGGTCTCGTTAGATCCCCCAGGGTTTCGACAAATGGGAAAATCCCGGAGGCTTACGCTTCCAGAACTTCCCAACGTTTCGTCTTCGATTTCGGCGCGCATTCGATGATGCGTACGGTGTCGCCGACCTTGAAGGCGTTCTTTTCGTCGTGAGCCCGGTATTTCTTGGACTTACGAACGGTTTTGTGCAGCAGCGGGTGCTTGAAACGACGCTCAACCGAAACGGTTACGGTTTGCTCGTTGGCGTCGCTGGTTACTACTCCGGACAGTATACGCTTGGGCATAGGATTACTCCTCCGATGCCGCAGCAGCGGCCTTTTCGTTCAGAATGGTTTTGACGCGGGCAGCGTTGCGGCGAGCCGCTTTGATGCCAGCAGTGTTTTCCAGCTGACCGGTTGCCTGTTGAAAGCGCAGGTTAAAGCTTTCTTTCTTCAGGTTGGCCAGTTCCTCGCGGAGCTGGTCCGGGGTCTTGTCACGCAGTTCTTGGGCGTTCATCGCCTTTTTCCTTTGCTCAAAACACCAGAAGGCCCCTGAAAGGGTCACCTTGGACCTGGTGGATGAATGATAGACATGCGAATCCCCCGACTCGGCCGGGGGACTTGCAGGATGCCGCCGTATAAGGGTTTAAGCGGTGGGTGGCAAGAGGAAGTTTTAGGGTGCGAATTGGACAGAAAAACCGTGTCTCACCGACGCCGGGTTGAAGCTACGGCCTATGAATTGTCTTCTTTGATTTGCAATTGGTGAAATCCGCTGTCCAATACAGGTAAAGAGTCACCAGCAGCCACGCCTCTTCTCAGCACCATTTGCAGCTCAGGGGCATATAACATCCGCTCAGTAAACGCGTGGGAACCCTCAACACTCTCTTTGAGCAAGACATCCCAAACTCGATACTTGCAGGCCCCAACCCTTTCAATCCGGTATCTTTGAAACTCGACCTCAATTGAACCCGACTGGGCATTGTCGGTGTTGGGATAGTCGACGAAGTCTGAGGTCCACTTCTTTTGACTGTCCAGGATATCTAGCGAGTCCAATTTTCGCTCATAACTTCGGAACCATTTTGTGTCGGGCAACCCTTGGGGCGGCAAAATTGGATGGGCAAAATAGACTTCTCGCCGAGCTTCATTTGCCCCCGGGTCGACGGTACTCGCAAGAATACCCCCCGCATGAGAGACGTATTCGATGTCATCCAGATTTTTGCCAGGCTCGCGAACAAGGACAATGCCGGTATCAACGTGTTCTTTACTGGGACACTCCGCGCCAACCGAAGACGCTAGCAACGCTACTAGAAAAGAACTGCCTAAAAAAAATTTAATCAACATTGAGGGTTTTCGCTCTCATTCCCACTTATAGTTGAAACTGACGCTGATCCGATCATCCTCGGCCATATTCATCGGAACTTCGTGGCGCAGCCAACTTTCCCAAAGTAGCACATCCCCCACTTGAGGCTGAACATAAATGAAAGGTTGCAAGTCCTTTCGCCCAAATTTTAGGCGCGTCGGCGCGGCCATCATGCGACCTGAACGCGGATCCTCCAGCTTCAACGCGCTCGCCGCTTCAGGCATGGCAACGTAGGTCGTGCCCGAGATCACACTGTGTGGGTGCAGGTGGCTGGAGTGCATGCCGCCCTCGGGCAGGATGTTGATCCACAGGTCCTCCAGCTTCAGCTCTCCCTCGCCCAGATCGAACTCCAAATCTTTCGCAAAGGCGGCGACGTGCTGATCCAGCGCCTTCACCAGATCGGCGAAGATCGGGAAGCGCCAAGGCAAATCGGTGAGCGAGGCGTAGCTGGTATAGCCGGGATAGCCATTCTCTTCACACCATTCCTGCCCGGCCTCATCATCCTCAGCAATAACAAGGCAGGAATTTTCCAGCTCGCCCGCGTCGATCTTGGGATCGAACTCGGACAAAGCAGCGCGATAGAGACGGGTAACGAAGAGTGATTCAATCTGTGCCATGCCCCGGCTATATCCCAGCCGAGGCACAAGGGCGAGAGCAGCCGCCTCAGAAAAGCGGCTGCTCGGGTGCGACCTTTCGTTTGGCGCTCTAGTAGAAGTAGCGCAGCCAGAGGTAGACGTTGGCGATCATCAGGGTCAGGATCATGATCGGGAACGCCATGAGCGCGAATTTGACAAAGCCAATCGGCTGCTTGGCCTTTTCGGCAAAGGCCGCGACCGTCAGGTTGGCGCTTGCGCCCAGCAAGGTCCCGTTGCCGCCCAGACAGGCGCCCAGAGCCAGCGACCACCACAGAGGCTCGATCGCATCGGGCCCGCCAAACGTGTCAGCCGTGGACTCGATCAGAGGGATCATCGTCGCCACAAAAGGGATGTTATCCAGAATGGCCGACAAGATACCCGAGGCCCAGAAGATGAAGAACGCGGTCCACATCATGTCGCCTTCGGTCAGCTCCAGCACTTTCTCACCGAAGAACTCAAGCAGGCCGACATGCTCGACACCTGCAACGATGACGAACAAACCGCCGAAGAAGAAAATGGTGATCCACTCAACCTCGCCAAAAATGTGGTGAACGGACTCGGACTGTTCTTCTCCGTGCTGGTGTCCGTAGGCTAGCAGCATCAGCAGCGCAGCACCGGCCAGCGCCGAGGTGCCCGGCTGGATGCCGTAGCCATGGCCAAGCGTGAAGCCAAGAAGGGTCAGCGCCAGAACCGACAGGGATTTGATCATCAGGCCGACATCGGTGATCGCTTCGTTTTCGTTGAAACGCATGATCTTTTCGCAGGCCGATTTGGGGATGGCGGCCAGCGTGCGGCGGTTCATCAAATAAATTATACCGGTCAGCACCACCAGACAGATGGCCGAGATCGGCGCAAGATTGACCACAAAGTCATTGAAGCTAAGGCCCGCAGCCGAGCCGATAATGATGTTCGGCGGGTCACCAATCAAAGTGGCCGTACCGCCCACATTCGAGGCCAGAATCTCGGCGAAGAAGAACGGGTAAACCCGCGTTTCCAGTGCGTCCGTAATCAGCAAGGTAATCGGTGCGATCAACAGAACAGTGGTCACGTTGTCGAGCAGAGCCGAGAACACCGCCGTGATCAGCGTCAGCATGATCAGGATGCCGGTCGGATTGGCCTTAACCACCTTTGCGGCCTTGATGGCGACGAATTGGAACAACCCGCACTTGCTGGTGATCCCGACGATCACCATCATGCCAATCAGCAGGGCCAATGTGTTGGCATCAACGCCCGCGACGGCCTGTTCCTGGTTGATGATGCCGAACAGCACCATCAGCGATGCCCCCAGCATGGCCAGAATGGCGCGGTTTACTTTTTCGGTTACCAGGACGGCATAAACAGCAATCAGGATACCGGTGGCGACCCACAGAGGGTCAATCCCCAACAGCTGAGGAACGGAGAACGCGTGTTCTCCATGCGAAACGGAATGGTCGGTCAATGGTCTGATCCGGTCTTTAGGGGTTAGCTCAGCGCGTGATCAATCAACGAGTTCGGGCTGACAGAGCCGACGAAGCGATTGGTCTCGGGTTCCACGAGGAAAACGTGGCGTTTGAATTTGTGGATCAGGAAAATGCCTTCCATCACCGGCGTGTCGGGTGCGAGAACCGGGATGTTGGCCGGGTTCGACATGTGATCTCCGACTCGCTCTTCGTGCAGGCGCTTGATCTGTTCGCTGATGTCTTCCTTGGTCAAATCCATAAAGCTGAGATGGCTGATCGCAACGCGCGAAGTCTCATCGCTGACACCAATACGGGCCGCACGCGGCAGGATCATCTTGATCAACGTGGGCGCGGTGAAAACGCCTTGGAAGCTCCCGTCATCCCCCACCACCGGCAAGAACCGGGCGCGGCTGTCGCGGATGATCTC
Source organism: Ruegeria sp. CK3 (assembly GCF_056536565.1). Lineage (NCBI taxonomy): Bacteria > Pseudomonadati > Pseudomonadota > Alphaproteobacteria > Rhodobacterales > Roseobacteraceae > Ruegeria > Ruegeria sp. CK3. Next base: position 7,701 of record NZ_JBQFPV010000018.1, on the reverse strand, counting down.
AAACGCCTTGGCGACTGTATCATCGGGATGAATTGTCTTCTGTTTTTCGGGGGGGACCATGACGTCCCGGCAAGTAAGGCCCATACGTGTCCTCGGTCTTTCAGCGGGGTTTCAGAGCCAAGGCACGGTTCGTGCTCAAGCCGTATCGGAGTAAGATCGACCCAAGCTCTGATTGGGAAGGTATTGCGAGCGCTTCTTTTCACCAGATGAGAGAATATGCCACCCCTGAGCCCCATCTTTTTTGCAATGCCGGTATTGAATCTCGGAATTGGGCGCCTAGCGGGTTTGCGAGAGGCCAGAAACAAAAAAGCCCCCACCGATTTCTCGGTGGGGGCAATGCTGTTCGGGTTTCCCCAGACTGTTTACCAGTCTTCGCGAACCACGACGCGGGTCTTGATCGGCAGCTTCATCGCAGCCAGGCGCAGGGCCTCGCGGGCGATGTCGTCATTGACGCCGTCGATCTCGAACATCACGCGGCCAGGCTTGACTTTGCATGCCCAGCGGTCGACCGAACCTTTGCCTTTACCCATACGAACTTCGATCGGCTTTGCAGTGACCGGAGTGTCGGGGAAGATGCGGATCCAGACGCGGCCCTGACGCTTCATGTGGCGCGTCATGGCACGACGTGCAGCTTCGATCTGGCGTGCAGTTACACGCTCAGGCTCAAGAGCTTTCAGGCCGTAGGTGCCAAAGTTCAGATCAGAGCCGCCCTTGGCGAGACCCTTGATCCGGCCTTTGTGCATCTTGCGGAATTTAGTACGCTTTGGTTGAAGCATATCTTTCCCTCCTTAGCGACGACCGCCACCAGCACCACGAGGTGCAGGGCCGTCCTGGAGTTCCTGTGCTTTACGGTCACGTGCCTGCGGATCGTGCTCCATGATCTCACCTTTGAAGATCCAGACCTTGATCCCGATGATCCCGTAAGGAGTCATCGCTTCGGCATGTGCGTAATCGATGTCGGCACGCAGGGTGTGCAGAGGCACGCGGCCTTCGCGGTACCACTCGGTCCGTGCGATTTCGGCGCCGCCCAGACGACCCGCGACGTTCACCCGGATACCCAGGGCGCCCATGCGCATGGCGTTCTGAACCGACCGCTTCATGGCGCGACGGAACGAAACACGACGTTCCAGCTGCTGAGCGATGGACTCGGCAACCAGCTGCGCGTCAAGCTCGGGCTTGCGCACTTCGACGATGTTCAGGTGCAGTTCGCTGTCGGTCATACGAGCAAGCTTTTTGCGCAGAACTTCGATGTCTGCACCTTTCTTGCCGATGATGACACCGGGACGTGCTGTGTGGATCGTAACGCGGCACTTCTTGTGCGGACGTTCGATGATCACACGGGCAACACCGGCCTGCTTGCACTCTTTGTTGATGAACTCACGGATCTTGAGGTCTTCCAGCAGAAGATCACCGTAGTCCTTGGTGTCGGCGTACCAGCGGCTGTCCCACGTGCGGTTGACCTGCAGGCGCATGCCGATCGGATTTACTTTATGACCCATTAGGCTTGCTCCTCAACTTGACGCACCTTGATGGTGATCTCCGAGAACGGCTTCATGATCTTGCCGAAACGGCCACGGGCACGCGGACGACCACGCTTCATGACCAGGTTCTTGCCAACCCATGCTTCGGCGACGATCAGCTCGTCAACGTCCAGGTTGTGGTTGTTTTCGGCATTCGCGATTGCGGACTGCAGGCACTTCTTGACGTCCTGCGCGACACGCTTGTTCGAGAAAGTCAGGTCGGTCAGAGCCTTCTCAACTTTCTTGCCGCGGATCATTTGCGCAACCAGGTTCAGTTTCTGCGGGCTGGTGCGAAGCATGCGGGTTTTCGCCATTGCTTCGTTTTCAGCCACGCGGCGGGGGTTCTTTTCCTTGCCCATGACTTACTTCCGCTTCGCTTTTTTGTCTGCGGCGTGGCCATAATAGGTGCGCGTCGGCGAGTATTCACCGAACTTCTGACCGATCATGTCTTCCGAGACGTTGACGGGAATGTGCTTCTGGCCGTTGTACACACCAAATGTCAGACCCACGAACTGGGGCAGAATGGTGGAACGACGCGACCAGATTTTGATGACTTCGTTGCGGCCCGACTCGCGCGCTGCTTCGGCTTTTTTCAGCACGTAAGCATCGACGAAAGGACCCTTCCAAACAGAGCGAGACATGGATTAACGTCCCTTCTTCTTGGCGTGCCGCGAGCGGATGATCAGCTTCTGGGACGCTTTGTTCTTGTTGCGGGTACGCTTACCCTTGGTGTCCTTACCCCACGGCGTAACCGGTGTACGGCCACCCGAGGTACGACCTTCACCACCACCGTGCGGGTGATCGATCGGGTTCATTGCAACACCACGAACCGACGGACGAACGCCCTTGTGGCGCATACGACCGGCTTTACCGAGGTTTTGGTTCGAGTTGTCGGGGTTGGACACGGCACCGATGGTGGCCATGCATTCCTGACGGACCATGCGCAGCTCGCCCGAGCTCAGACGGATCTGAGCGTAGCCGCCATCGCGACCAACGAACTGAGCGTAAGTACCGGCCGCACGTGCGATCTGACCGCCTTTACCAGGCTTCATCTCGATGTTGTGGACGATGGTACCGATGGGCATACCCGAGAACGGCATTGCGTTGCCCGGCTTGATGTCGGCCTTGGCGGATGCCACGACTTTGTCCCCAACAGCCAGACGCTGCGGAGCCAGGATATATGCCTGCTCGCCGTCTTCGTATTTTACCAGTGCGATGAATGCGGTCCGGTTCGGGTCATATTCGATCCGCTCGACGGTTGCCGCGACATCAAATTTGTTCCGTTTGAAGTCAACGATCCGGTAGAGACGCTTTGCGCCACCGCCGCGGCGGCGTGAAGTGATCCGTCCGGTGTTGTTCCGGCCGCCCGATTTGGTCAAACCCTCTGTGAGAGACTTGACCGGACGTCCTTTCCAAAGCTCCGAACGGTCGATCAGCACCAGCCCGCGCTGGCCCGGCGTCGTCGGCTTGTACGACTTGAGTGCCATGCTTTCTGTCTTCCGTTTAGCAAGTGCAGGGAGTTTCCCCGCTATGTGATAGGCCCCCGTAGGTGCCAAGGGTATAGGGCCCCGAAGGTCCCCGGTTACAAATATCAGAGGCCCCGGAACGAATCCGAGGCCGCAAGATTGGGTGCAAATAGCAGTGTTGGGGGTGGGTGTCTATAGGGGAAACAACTATCCTTATTCAGCATTGTTAATCCTCCGAGTGAGACAAGCCCAACTCACCTAATCACCCTCGTCCTCTTCGGATATGAGAAGCTTCACGTGTTTCTTGAGCTGTCCGATAGCTTTTTCCATAAAGAAGTGAAAGCGCATCTCTCTCTGTTCGTCCTTGGTGGAGCTTTCAAACTCCCAGAGCATTGCCTTGATCTTCAGGTATTTCTCATCGCCTGCCTTAGTCCGCCGAGTAAACGAATAAGGAACAGACCCGAGCACCGCCATAGAAACTCCGGCCACGCTAATCAAAAACGGATCAACAATTAGGCCATTTGCTTCCAAATCTCGCAACTCAGAAGACAAACGCTTTTCTGCATCTGAAATCTGCAACTTCTTAACCGGAGAGCCGAAATTCTTCCTCAAAGCTTGGAACGAACCCGGTTTCGATCGCACATATTGGCTGCCAGCATTTGAGAAATCCACGGGATTAGCTTTAAGAAACTCTTCAAAGTGGCGGCCAATGTACTCATCTATTCTCTTAATCTCACTGGGGAAGGTCAGCTCCTTGCGACTTTCCAAGTGCCAAGCATATGCAGCGAAAATCAATGGCCAAACATAGTCTGACTTGCCAGTGACCAAGCGCGAGAACTCGTCACATTCATCTTGGTTCGGCCAATCGTTCGGGTTGGTTAAGGACAATATTCCGTAAGAAAATGGACTAATATCTGGTGCCTGCATAAAAGAATTTCACTGTACAATTTAGCAAACCACTACTCCAACAACCCAAAACGTTCCAGACCTGAGTTTCCTTGATCCAGAACGTAAACATTTACAAATCCAAGCGCGGGACAAGGCCGAAGGCCGCCGCGCCAGCGACTGCCCGTCCCGGCGGGCTGGCGCTTTGGGGACGTTTCGCCTCGGTATGAGGTCGGATGTATTTGGCATCATAAAGCGCACTGATCAGACGTGACAGCGCCATCCCACGGGCAGTCGCTGGCGCGGCTTGCGCGCTTACCCGAGGGACCGCCTGCGGCACAGTGGCTCGGCCTCCACCGCGATCCTCTGCTTGAGCTTGATATGGCCCAAGACCTCGCGAAAAGCGCGGTGTTTGGGTTTGCCTTCCAGATAATCCGCAAGTTTGAGCAGGTTGATTGGGTGTTTCGCAATCAACCCCTCGATCCGCTGCACGGCATCGTCCAACTCATAGTGATCCACGTACTGACAGGCCACCTGCGTCGGCGTCAGCAGGCAGTAATCCTGCGGGCGTTTCTCGGTGTAGCGCGCGATATCGAAAGGTGACGCACCGAGGGCATGGAACTTGGGGATGTGCACGCGCATATCGGCCTCGGCATGCTCCAGCACCGTGCCGGAGGTCTGGCGGAACCCCAACGGGCCAAGCTTGCCGACCACATGCTTGCGCATCGCCGGAGAGATCATGTCCACATCTGCGCGGTCGTATTTCAGATCATCGAAAACCGACAACAGCCCCAGCTTCTCATCGGCAATCTGAAAATAAGGCTCGGCACTGAACGCCCGCATCTGCTCCAGCACCTGCGCACGCACGGTTTCAGGGTCTGAAACGAAATCGGCCCCGGCGGGTTGAACCGCCGAGGCCGTGAATAGTCGCAGTAAGCGTCGGATCAAAGACCAGTGCTCACGTCGATGGTGTTCCCCTCTTCCAGGGTCACATATGCTTTTTTGACGTCTTTCCGACGGCCCAGCTGGCCGCGGAACCGCTTGACCTTGCCTTTGGTCACGGTGGTGTTCACCGCTTTGACCTTCACACCAAACAGCGCCTCAACGGCCTCTTTGATCTGCGGCTTGTTGCTGTCGATCGCCACTTCAAAGACAACCGCGCCATTTTCGGACGCCATGGTCGATTTTTCGGTGATGATCGGCTTGCGGATCACGTCGTAGTGTTCTGCCTTAGCGCTCATTTCAGACGAGCCTCCAATGCTTCGACAGCCGCTTTGGTGAGCACTAGGGTGTCACGCTTGAGGATGTCATAGACGTTTGCGCCCATCGTCGGCAGGATATCCAGACCTTCGATGTTCTTGGACGCTTTCAGGAACCCTTCGTTCACGGTCGCGCCGTCGATGACCAGAGCACGTTTCCAGCCCAGGTTTGCAACCTGTTTGGCCAGAGCGGCGGTCTTGCCTTCGGCTTCGGCGTTTTCGATCACAACCAGTTCACCTGCCTTGGCTTTGGCCGACAGAGCGTGGCGCAGGCCAAGCTTGCGGAACTTCTTGGGCAGGTCGTGGCCGTGCGAACGCACGACAGGGCCTTTGTAGATACCACCACCACGGAAGATCGGCGCGTTACGGTCACCATGGCGTGCGCCACCGGTGCCCTTCTGGCGATAGATCTTCTTGGTCGAGTAGCTGGTTTCCGAGCGGGTTTTCACCTTGTGGGTGCCGGCCTGCGCGTTGTTGCGCTGCCAACGGACCACACGGTGCAGGATGTCCGCGCGCGGCTCGAGGCCGAACAGATCGGCGTTCAGCTCGATGTCGCCGGCTTTGCCGCCGTCCAGTTTGATTACATCAAGTTTCATGCTTCACCACCTTCCGCGGGAGCTTCTTCCGCAGGTGCTTCGGTTGCAGCCGACTTCACAGCAGCCGGGAAAGGCAGGCCTTCCGGTGCTTTCTTCTTCACGGCGTCCTTGACGGTGACCCAGCCCGATTTCGGTCCGGGAACGGCGCCTTTGATAAAGACCAGGTTCCGGTCGGCGTCGGTTTTGACGACTTCCAGGTTCTGGGTGGTAACACGGGCAGCACCCATGTGACCGGCCATCTTCTTGCCTTTGAAAACCTTGCCTGGGTCCTGACACTGACCGGTCGAACCGTGCGAACGGTGGCTGATCGAAACACCGTGCGAGGCGCGCAGACCACCAAAGTTCCAGCGCTTCATCGCACCGGCAAAGCCTTTACCGATCGAGGTACCCGAAACGTCAACTTTCTGACCTTCCAGGAAGTGTTCTGCCGAAATCTCGGCGCCTACATCAATCAGGCCATCTTCGGAGACGCGGAACTCGGCCAGCTTACGCTTGGGCTCGACCTTGGCAGCGGCATAGTGACCGCGCATGGCTTTCGAGGTGCGTTTTGCCTTGGCAGCGCCGGCGCCCAGCTGAACGGCGGTGTAGCCGTCTTTGTCAGCCGTACGCTGTGCAACGACCTGCAGGTTGTCCAGGTGAAGAACGGTCACAGGGATCTGCTTGCCGTCTTCCATGAACAGGCGGGTCATGCCGACTTTTTTTGCGATAATACCAGAGCGCATAATCTATACCCTCCGATCTTACGACTGCAGCTTGATCTCGACGTCCACACCAGCAGCGAGGTCGAGCTTCATCAGCGCGTCAACGGTCTGGGGGGTCGGATCAACGATGTCGAGCAGACGCTTGTGCGTACGGATCTCGAACTGGTCGCGGGATTTCTTGTCAACGTGAGGGCCACGGAGAACCGTGAACTTCTCAATCTTGTTCGGTAGCGGGATAGGGCCGCGCACGTTCGCGCCGGTCCGCTTGGCAGTGTTGACGATCTCTTGCGTGCTGGCATCCAGAACGCGATAGTCAAATGCCTTCAGCCGAATACGGATATTTTGGCTTTGCATATTAACAGCCTTTTTTAGGCGTTGAGGTTGAGAGGAGGACAGACGCGCATCGCCAACCCTCTTCGAACCCAAAAGGCGGGAATCACCCCGCCTTGACGTTCTTATCGAGAACTCGCGCGTATTAGTGGGGTTGGTGGGGTTTGGCAAGGGGTTTGTTGGCTTTGTCCCACCTCAAATAGCGACACGACCTAGCACTAAGAACTGATCTTCAGGACCAACTTCGCAACAAGAACGCGCTAAAGAACTATGGGCGAGGTGTAAAGCCTACACGCGACAATTGAGCATTCAGAGAAAACCGACTTGGTCTGGAAGGTTTTCACCCCACGCTACAGTGAATACGCTGGTTGACGACACAGTTTCTGGACGTGCTTTAGCGCTTCAGATTCTGTTAGGCTGCTCGGCAAGCCGGACGTCGAACCGCTTACGCTCGCGGCTAAACTCACTGATATCACAGTCGACTTCCTGGTCGTCGTCACTAAGGATCGCAGCACGCATGTCCTCCAGATCCTTGCTGTGAAGGATTTGCGTTCCATAGTTCAAGAATTCAAAACCTAACATGATTTCCTCCTGATAGCGTCAGCGGATCGGCCTGCGCACGCCCCGCTTTTTCTTTCAGATCACATGTGGGTTTCCTGTCTTTGGGTGAGGTGGAGTTTGGATTAAGAAACCACAATCCGTTTTGCCCTTAACGACGGCGAGCTTTCCAAGCGTCATCTCGGTTCGAACACGTTTAGGCCCACCTCGGAAACGTATAGCTCAAACGAAAAAGGGCGTCCCGAGGGACGCCCTTTCCATCTGATCATTCGCTTGCGCGACTTATTCAGTGATTTTCGACACAACGCCGGCGCCGACGGTGCGGCCGCCTTCGCGGATCGCGAAGCGCAGGCCCTGCTCCATCGCGATCGGCGCGATCAGCTCAA